>JASGCU010000009.1:6293-47548 GCA_030053935.1 Chitinophagaceae bacterium | reverse complement strand
CATGTATTGATGTTTAAATATATAAAAACTCCTTTAAAATATTTTGTAATTGGGTGAAAAGCACTTAATGAAAGCATGTTTCAAAGTGCTTTTTATTTATCAATACTAGTATATTTGAGAGCAGATACTGAATTTTGTATATCTATTGTATTTTTTTGAAACAAATTATTTCCTTCTTTCTCTATTCTTGTTTTGGCAAGCAAGCAATACTCCTCAGAATTATCTATAAGTATACAATTTCTCATCAAGGATACTGCGGCAACGCCTGTAGTGCCGCTTCCCGAAAAAGGATCTAAGACAGTATTTCCTCTATAAGAGTAAAATTTTATCAATCTTCTCGGCAGTTCCAAAGGAAAAGGTGCGGGATGTCCTATTTTTGTCTTACTTTCTGTTCCCATAGTCCATACGCTTCGGGTAAATTCCATAAATTCTTTTCCGTCTTCTTGCAGGTCACAATTTTTTTTATCTCCTTCTAATTTATAATCTCCTTTTGAAAAGATAATAATATATTCATGCCTCGGCACCAGATGAGGATTAGAGCAACTATTCCAACTGCCCCATGCAGTATGATTTGCAGCACTGTTTTTATTCCATATAATAGTTCCTCTGTAAAGCATATCTCTATCTACACACTGTTGAATAAAAGCAGAATAAGTGGGACAGGTAATATTTTGTCTCTTATTCTCTCCAATATTAATGCATAATCTTCCTCCTTTTACTAACACTTCTTTACATTCTTTCCAAATGTTGCCCATCCATTCTAAATACTGATTATAGGGCATTTCATCATTATGATTATTATAGGCAATATTAAGATTATAGGGTGGGGAGGTTATTATAAGGTGAACAGATTCTTTTGGGAGCTTTTGTAATGTTTCCAAAGCATCCCCACAGTATATTGTATTTTTATGTTCTTTTAATTCCATCTTTAGTATTGTTTTTGTAAAAAATGAATCCATTTATTTGCTGTATCAATGTTATATTCTATTAATAAAGGTTTTCTTTCATTAATGGAATAATGTTTACATCTTTCTATTGCTTCATTTCTTATTCTTTTTCCAATAAGTATTGGTTGAATAATTTCCATATCTCCGTTGCTAATATTTTCATAAGCCCACTTTATATAGGTCTCTAATTCTTTCACAGCATCTATGTTAATATCTCCTTTTTTCAATTCTATAATGGATATCTTATACCGTATTTCTTTATTTTGTATTTTCTTTTTATGATATACTAATATGTCTATATTTCCACCTGCAATATTTATAGGGACATAATTTGCAAAGCATTCTATATCTTGTATATCCCCTAAAAAGACGCTGGTATTTGCTTTCAAATCATCTATATTCTGAACAATCCATCCTTCTAATATCTTTTCATACCTCACCTCCCCTTGTTCATTGGGTTCAATATTAAAAAATATCCTCTGTGATTGTTTTGCTTGGTAAGGATTTATAATAAGCTCTTTTACTCCGTTATTAGCTTTAAATAAAAGTTCTGTTAATAATTTTTCTTCTTCAGGAAAAAGATGTGTATTTGCTTTACCTCTTCCTAATACTTTTTTATAAAAGATAGAACGAAGGTCTGTAGCAGAATTTTTTAACCCAAATGCTCTGCTTTCTTTTAATGGTATAGGTAAATAATATTTAGGTCTTATAAGTGCTTTATAAGGATATATTTCATCCGTATTATCTACAAAAGGTAAACTATGAACTTCATAAATTCCATGAAACCCTACCTGAATCTCATAAAAAAACACAGAATCACCCACTCTTAGACAAGATATATCTGCTAAAATATCCGCTTGTGTTTTTTCCCATAATGGCTTTTCTCTTTCCTCTTTTGGTATTGCTACAAAACCACTATCTCTGCAGAGTGGAAATGTATCAGTGTTTACTATAAATGTATGTGCTCCCATGTTTCTTTACATTACTTTTTGAAATAAAAAAATGTATTCGTGTTTAAATATATAAAAACCTCCTTTTAATGCTCTGTATCTCCACAAAGCTTCTTGTTGTATCTTTCCTCTATTACCCGACATGTTCTTTATGATAGTTGCTTTGAGTATGAGTTCTTTTCTTTTGAGTATTTCTTGCATTGCATAAAAACCTAAAGGAACCCATTGACTTTCTGCATATTTGTCTGCAATAACTAAAGCTATATGACTATTTTTTTCCATCAGCGGAAGGTAATTATCTACTATGTTTCCTAATAAAGAGTTAAAAATATCCAAACTTTTGGCATTGCTCAAATCATTCGCATCCTCACTAAATTTAATAATATCAAAATAGGGAGGGTGTAAAAGAAGAAGTTTTATTTTTTTATTCCATTCTTGTAATTGTTCCCCAACGGTTTTCTTCATTTCCAAAGAAGTAGAGTCCCCACAAAGTATTTTGAGATTCAAAGCTTCTAACTCTTCTCTCTTTTTATCAAAAAAACCATTATTATTTCCTAATATGATATTACCTGCCATCTCGGCTACTTTCTCTTGAAGTTCTATGCCTATTCCGTATCGTTTTTTTTCTCTGCATTCTATGAGAGTAGTTCCGCTTCCTAAAAAAGCATCTAATACCACATCTCCCTCTTCTGTAAATCTTTCTATAAATTGTCGGGGAATCTGTGGAATAAAATTGCCATGATATACATTACTGTGTCCAAATTGCTTATCCCTTTCCCCTAATACCCAAAGAGAATCGGTTAATATATTTTCATCAAATGTTTTCATATGTTGTATGTATGTTTAAGAGTTCAGTAATTTCCATATAGTATCTTTCAGGGTATTGATTCCTTGTTGGGTAATACTGGAAATAAATACATGCTCTATTTCTTGAGGCAGTTGTTGTTTGATGCTGTTCAAAAACTCTTCATCTACCATATCGCATTTGCTTATGGCTAAAAGTCGTTTTTTATCTAAGAGATGAGAGTTATACTTCACTAATTCGTGCAGTAAAATTCTATATTCATTTTGAATATCTGTGGAATCTATGGGAATTATAAAAAGCAGTAGGGTATTTCTTTCTATATGTCGGATAAATTGCAGTCCTAATCCCTTTCCTTCGGCAGCCCCTTCTATAATACCGGGTATATCGGCGGCAATAAAAGATCTGTGTTCTTTATATTTCACTACGCCTATATTGGGTTGTATAGTAGTAAATGGATAAGGAGCTATATGAGGTTTTGCGGCGGAGATGACAGATAAAAGAGTAGATTTGCCTGCATTAGGAAATCCAACAAATCCCACATCTGCCAATATCTTGAGTTCAAACTGTATCCATTTTTCTTGTCCAGGAATTCCTGGTTGGGCATATTGAGGGGCTTGATTGGTAGCAGTTTTAAAATAATCGTTTCCGTATCCTCCTTTTCCTCCTTCTAAGAGGATGAGTTCTTGTTTATCTTCCATTATTTCTAACAGAATTTCTCCTGTTTCGCTGTCTTTTGCTATCGTTCCGAGGGGGACTTCTATAATAATATCCTCTCCTTGGGCTCCGGATGCTCTATTTTTTTCTCCTCCATATCCATTTTCTGCGTTTATATGCTTTCTATATCTCAAGTGCAGGAGAGTCCACATTTGTGAGTTTCCTTTTACGATAATATGTCCACCACGTCCTCCATTTCCTCCATCGGGTCCTCCATTTGGTTTAAACTTCTCTCGCAGAAAATGTCTTGAACCCGCTCCTCCGTTACCTGATTTACAATAGATTTTTATAGAATCTATAAAATTATTTTCTGCCATTGAATGTTCTGTTGTTAATATTTTTTTACCAAGAAAAAATGGGATATTGTTTCATCCAATTGTTTACTTCTGTTTTTACAGAATGTATTTGAGAAGGATTATCTCTCTGTTTGAAAACATTGTCTATAATATCTACTATTCTCAGCATATCGTCTTCTTTGAGTCCTCGTGTGGTGACAGCGGGTGTTCCGATTCTTATACCCGATGTTATAAAAGGTGACTTGTCATCAAAAGGAATCATATTTTTATTGAGAGTTATATCCGCTTTGATAAGAAGATTTTCAGCATCTTTGCCTGATATATTTTTGGAATGAAGGTCTATAAGTAGTAGATGATTATCAGTTCCATCGGAAACAATGGTATATTTTCTGCGTTTGAATTCTTCTGCCATAGCACGAGCATTTTTTTGCACTTGGATGATATATTGTTTATAATTCTCTGTTTGTGCTTCTCGAAAAGCTATCGCTTTTCCTGCTATCACGTGTTGCAGAGGACCTCCCTGCGTTCCAGGGAATACAGCACTATCCAAAAGATTGCTCATCATTTTCACTTCTCCTTTGGGGGTCTGCATTCCAAAAGGGTTGGGAAAGTCCCTTCGCATCATAATAACACCTCCCCTCGTTCCTCGCAATGTCTTATGAGTAGTAGAGGTTACAATATGGCAAAAATCAAAAGGGTCATTCAGTAAATTATGGGCAATTAAGCCCGCAGGATGGGATATATCTGCCAATAAAAGAGCTCCTACTTCGTCTGCCACATGTCTAAATCTTTTATAATCCCAATCTCTACTATAAGCCGATGCACCGCAAATAATCAACTTCGGTTTTTCTTTTTTGGCTACTGCTTCTAATGAATTATAATCTATAATACCGCTTTCTTTTTTTACTTCGTAAAAAACAGCTCTGTATAATTTCCCTGAAGAATTTACAGGCGACCCGTGAGTCAAATGCCCGCCGTGCATAAGGTTAAAACCTAAAATAGTATCTCCCGCATTCAAAAATGATAATAGAACTGCCGCATTTGCCTGCGCTCCGCTATGTGGCTGAACATTTGCCCATTCTAAACGAAACAAACTTTTCAACCTATCAATTGCCAGCTGCTCTATTTCATCCACTACCTCACATCCTCCGTAATATCGCTTCTTGGGAAGTCCTTCCGCATATTTATTTGTCAGAATACTTCCCACTGCTTCTAAAACATTCTCTGAAACATAGTTCTCAGAAGCAATAAGTTCAAGCCCACCTTCTTGTCTCTCTCTTTCTTTTTGTATGAGAGTAAAAATTTCTCTATCTGGTAGCATTTTTAATGTATTATTATGTGTTGTTAATTATTAAGAATCTTTTCAAGTAAAATTACAAAAATGTCTTATAAAGTCCCCTTATATAAAAAAATATAGATACTTATGGTCTTTTGTTTCATAAAAACAAGTATATTAAACTATGGATTCGAATAAATACAAAAAAATGTAATTTTGCAATGCAAATGTTTGAGAAATATATCATAAAATCTCTTTAAATAAATAAAAAGCAAGAATATAAAAGCGAAATATGTAGATCTTTTTACGGACTTCGGGTTTAAAAAAATATTTGGTGAATAAGCAAATAAACCAATGTTAATGGGCTTTTTGAATACTTTATTGCCCAAAAAAGACACAATAGTTAATTTGACTTTCAAGAATAATGAACATCTTGGGCAGGGATTTGTTGACAGAAAAGCAATTTACGATATTTACTGCGAAAATGAGAAGAGCGAGAAATTTATTGTAGAAATACAAAAGCAAAGAAAGATTATTTCAAAGAAAGAACTATTTATTATTTTTCCCATAAGAGAGCAAGCAGAAAAAGGAGAATGGGATTTTCAATTCAAAGCGGTATACTGTATAGGTATCTTGGACTTTACTTTTAACGATTACAAAATAGAATCAGAAAAAAACGAAGTAATGCATACTATTCAATTAAAAAACCAACATGGTAATGCTTTTTATGAGAAGCTTACTTTCATATACTTGGAAGTACTCAATTTCAAAAAGACAGAAGCAGAACTTACAATCCGTTTGGATAAATGGTTATATTTTATTAAATGAAATAGAACGTTTGTAAAAAAGGCAGGGAAAAATCCTTACCTTTTTTCGTGTAATAGTATTGATAATGAGCAATTACTCAATAGGTCGCACTACAAGTGCCACAAAAGTGACTTTTTCAATCAGGTTCATTTTTGTAAAGTTCTTGAATGCAAAGAAAGGCATTCTTCTATTGTTTTACAATCAAAAACGAAACCCATACTCTCTATTTTTTGAGAAGAAGCCCTATTTCCACCCGTAATAATCTGTGCCATCTCTCCATAAATAAGTTTTAATACAAAAGAAGGAACAGCAGGCAAGTATATTTTTTTGTGAAAACACCTTGCAAGAGCGTAGGTGAAGTATTTATTACTTACAGGATTTGGTGAAACTGCATTAAAAATTCCATTCCATTTCTTTTCTTGACTGGCTTGATACAATAACCGCACCAAGTCCTCTCTGTCAATCCAACTTATATATTGATTTCCATTCCCTATAACGGAAATCATACCTTTCTGTAGCAAAAAAAGCATTTTCTGGAGAAATCCGCCGTCCTTGCCCAACACAACTCCCAGACGTAAAATCACCGTTCTTATTCCCAAAAGAGATATTTTTTGTACCTCCGCTTCCCATTCAAAAACCACCTTTGCCAAAAAATCATCTCCACTTTTTGTATTCTCTTCAAGCCAAGTATCTCCTGTATTAGCACCATAATAACCAATAGCAGAAACAGCTATCAAGCACTCGGGAAGTAGTGACTTTTGATTTTTGAGAGTATCATAAAGCATTCGAGTAGTGAGAACCCTGCTCTCCCATATTTCTTTTTTTCTATCCGCTGTCCAATATCTTTCAGCAATTCCCGCACCAGGTAGATGAATCACTATATCTTTATTTTCAGTGGAATGGGTATCTATATAATTTTCTTTTACATTCCAATAAAACAGAGGTTCTGTAGTTTCTCTTTCAATATTTGTAGTTAGAAAAGAAAGAGCATGCCCATTACCCCTGCATAAGTCCGCAATGCGCCTTCCTATAAAACCACTCCCTCCCGTTATTAAAATATTTTTAGATGATGTAGTATGTTCCATACAGTGTAGTGTTCATTATAATTATTATTATTTTATATATACATTTACCCACATAGATACAGAGAAAAAAATATGTTTCTATGCAGTTATCAAAATTTAGGAAATATTGTAAATATATTCTATATACATATTCTTAATTAAGCAAACACCAAGTGTATATGGAGAAACCCCTCTTGAATTATAAGCATAATTTTTTATAAACATTTTTTCCTTTCCATTTTCCATATAATTTATACTAAAAAAACTACTTGTTTATAATAGGTGTTAGATTTTATTTATTTTTACAGGGGTCTGTCCAAGACAAGATAAATACAATTTATTTTTTTCATTATATAATCATATCGTTTTACAATGGTTAAGATATTCGTTCTCTCTTTCTATCTCATTTCTTTTTGTGGAAGGGCTGAAGTGGTAATAGATTCTGTTCAGAGTAATTCTACACACAATACAAAAGGTAAGGTAATTTTTCTATCTGCTGCATCGGGGGTATTTTTGGTGGAATTAGCTGCTGTTGAGTATATTTGGTATAAAAACACAAAATTAACTTCGGGTTTTCATTTTTATAATGATAATAATGCTTATTTGCAAATGGATAAATTTGCCCATGCCTTCGGTGGTTACCTGGGAGGATACATAGGATATGCAGGTTTAAGAAGTGTAGGGGTGAGCAGAAAAAAATCTCTGATATATGGGACTCCATTAGGATTTTTATATCTCTTGCCCGTGGAAATATTTGATGGTGCGTATAAAAAATTCGGAGGGTTTTCTTGGGGAGATATTATAGCAAATGGTTCGGGGACTCTTTTTTTTATACTTCAAGAGTATATTTGGCAAGAACAAAAAATTATACCCAAGCTTTCTTATTATGAATCGGAGTATGCCAATATGGTAAACGGGGCTTTGGGTAAAAATTCTTTTCAGAAGTTTTTTTTTGACTATAATGCTCAAACATATTGGATTTCTGCTCCTTTTAATATTTTTTCTCCAAAGATAAAACCTGCTTGGATAAACTTTGCAATAGGATATAGTGCAAATGGAATGGTTGGAGAGTATGAAAATTATACCAGATATGGTGGGCAAAAACTTCCTGAATTTCAAAGGTATAGGCAATTCTTATTTTCTTTGGATATAAATTGGATAAAAATTCCCACTCGTTCCCGCTTTCTCAAAAAATTATTTCAGGTGATGGTTTTTGTAAAACTTCCCTTCCCTACCTTAGAGTATAATTCTTTGGGGAATTTCAGGTTCTATTGGTTGTATTATTGAGTTATGTATAGGATGTAGCTCTCTATGTGTGATGATACATTTTCGTCCTTGTATGGTTTGTTTATCCATTGTGTCACATTTTGGGTTGTTAGCCTATGTTTTTTTTTATTTTTTATTCTTGAGAAGTAACTATTTAATATCCTATGAAAAAAATTGTTCTAATTATTTAGATAAATAGTTACAAAAAATGAAACTATTTTAATACTTTTCGTCCTCATAAAAATAAAAAAAATAAAAATATTAAAATCTTTTTTAATATAATAAACATTAATTGGATGAGTATTTATTGTGATTTGGAACAATTGTAACTTAAAAGTATAATATGGGTGTTTTTATTTCCGTTGTTAGTCCAGTATATAGGGCAGAAAAAATTTTAGAAAAACTTGTTCTGGAAATACAAAAAGTTATGAAAAAAATGGATGTAACTTTTGAAATTGTATTAGTTGATGATAGAAGTCCTGATAACTCATGGCATGTTATGAAAGAATTAAAAGAAAAATATTCATTTTTAAAAATTTATAGATTCAGTAGAAATTTTGGACAACATCCTGCGATTATGGCAGGATTAACTAAAACAAATGCAGAATGGATTGTAGTAATGGATTGTGATTTGCAAGACCAACCAAAAGAAATAGAAAAATTACTTGCCAAAGCAACAGAAGGATACGATATTGTGCAAGCGAGAAGAGTCAATAGAAAAGATAGTTTCTTCAAAAAATTAGGTTCAAGATTATTTTCTATTTTTTTTAATTACTTATCGGATATTAAAGTAAATCATGAAATTGCAAATTTTGGAATTTATCATAAAAAAGTAATTAAAGAAGTAGTTAATATGGGTGATTATATAAAGTCATTTCCACTTTTTGTATATTTTGTAGGTTTTAATAGTTATGCCTTAGAAATTGAACATGCAGAGCGAGATAGCGGAAAGTCAAACTATACATTATCAAAGTTATTAGATTTGGCATTTACATCCATTATCGCTTATTCAAACAAGCCACTTAAATTATTCGTCAAGTTAGGAGTAATAATATCTCTCATCTCATTTATTATCGGAGGGTATTATATAACCCAAGCAATAAGTGGTGGAGTAGTTGTTCCTGGTTACGCATCTTTGATAGTATCTTTATTTTTTCTTTCGGGGATTATTATTTGTGCTATTGGCATAGTTGGAGTATATTTGGGGCGAGTTTTTGAGCAAATAAAAAACAGACCATCTTTTATTATTGAAGAAGAATTTAATTAAATATAAATATGACTATTGAGAAGTATAATATAAAATTAATACGATTGTCTGAAAAATATATTGAGGATATGAGAAAATGGAGAAATTCTGATTATGTAAGAAGTCAGATGCTTTATGAAGATTATATCACATCAAATATGCAATTAAATTGGTATAATAATTTAGATAAAACTAAAAATTTTTATTTTATAGGGTTTAAAAATGATGCACCTCTTGGTGTCATTCATCTCAAAAATATAGAAAATAACCGTGGTGAAGGAGGTATTTTTTTAATAGGTCCAGAATTTGAAAACACAGATATTGTTGCTAAAATGGTTATATGTTTTAACGATTATATATTTTATGATTTAAAAATAGAATGTATTTATTCGCATGTAAAAGCAACAAATAAAAAGGCAATATCTTCCAGTATTTCTCAAGGTTGTGTAAAAAATGAATCTAAAAGCACTGAAGAAATAGTATACTTTGAACTATTTCCTAATAATTATGAAAAAAAAACACATAAAATAAAAAAAATATTACAAAATGGATAAAGAAAATTTTTTAAAAAAATTTAGATTTCAATTTGACGAAACGGAACCAGAATTAATAAATTATGAAACTGTTTATAAAGATTTAAATGAATGGAGTTCTATGATGGCATTAATTATTATTGCTTTTATTGATGATGAGTATAGTATAAGTGTAAGCGGAGATGATTTTCGCTCATCAAATACAGTTGAAGATTTATATAATATAGTAAAATCTAAACAATAAGAGATGGGTTTTTACCAATTCAAAAATATTACTATTAAAGGAGTAGCAACGTGTGTGCCAGAAAAAACAGAAAAAATTTCTGATATTTTTAGTCCTAATGAATCTGATAATTTTACTAAAAATACAGGAATTGTACAAAGACATATTGCAGATTCATCAATTTGTGCATCTGATCTGTGTTTAAAGGCTGCAAGTGATATAATAACTAAATTACATTGGAATAAAGATGAAATTGATGTTTTAATTTTTGTATCCCAGACTCCAGATTACATATTGCCTGCAACTTCTAATATTTTACAAGAAAAATTACGTTTATCAAAGAATTGCTTTTGTTTAGATATAAGTTTAGGGTGTTCGGGATATATTTACGGAATGAGTTTATTATCTAGTCTTTTACAAAATATTGCTTTTAGAAAAGGTCTTTTACTAGTTGGTGATACAATCACCAAGTTTACATCCGTTCATGACAAAAGTATTTATCCCCTCTTTGGAGATGCGGGAACAGCTACTGCATTAGAATATGACGATGCAATAAATACTAATATGAGTTTTGTAACAGGGTCAGATGGTAAGGGTGAAGATGCAATTAAAATTAGTCATGGAGGAGCAAGAAATTTATTTGATGAAAATTGCTTAACCTATGAAAATTATGGTTCAAATAATACCAATAAAAGAAAAAAAATAGATTTATCCTTAAATGGTATTGAAATTTTTAATTTTGCCATTAAAACTGTTCCAGAAACAATCAATACATTATTACAAAAAATAAATTTAACTATTGATGAGGTTGATTTTTTTATACTCCATCAAGCCAATTTTTTCATGAATGAAACTATAAAAAAGAAACTCAAAATAAATCCAGAAAAATTTATTTATTCTATAAAAGATTTTGGAAATACCAATGGGGCATCCATTCCATTAACATTCTGTTATAATTATCATAATAAAAGTATGAAAGATAATTTTGTAATGTGTGGATTTGGAGTGGGGTTATCTTGGGGTGCATTACATTATAAAAATGAAAATAAAGATGAAATAATTTGTAGTTTTTCTTATTTATAATTATGTCAAATAAAAATTTAATTTATTCAAAATATTACTGTAATCCAGAATTAGCAGAACTTGAGTTTAATAATATTTTTTCAAAAGAATGGTTTTTTGCTGCAATGGACGATGAATTAGATGAGAATAATAAATTTATTACTGTAAATATTTTTAATTACCCTATTGTTTTACAAAATTTTAAAGGCGATGTTAGGGCATTTAAAAATATATGCCCTCATAGATTTAATTTGATTCAAAAAGAAAAATCAGGTAAAAGACCATTTGTTTGTGAATATCATAGTTGGTCTTTTGATATTGATGGTAAGCCAATAACAAGAAGCTTAATACCACTATTCAACACAGAAGAAGAAAGTTTTAAAAAAGCATGTGTTAAAAGACTCAATTTAGAAAAGGTAGGTAAATTTTATTTTGTAAATCTATCAGAAAATCCAACTATTATAAAAGAATATTTAGGTGGATTTTATGATAAATTAATTGAAATAAGTAATGCAATTACAACAAAACATTATTTTGAAGAAGATTCACAAAATATAAATTGGAAAATAATTATTGAGAATGTAATTGAAGCATATCATTGCCCTTCAATACACAAAAATACGCTTATGAATATGGGGTTTTGTAGAGTCCCTGAGAAGAATCAAGAATATTATAATGGTCATTCAGTAGCAGATTATCCCAAAAACGAAGATTATCAAACCAACAAAATGTTACAGTACCTAGATAAAAGAACGTACAAACATGATACTTTTAAACACTTTTTCATTTTTCCAAATTTATTAATTTCATCTACAGAGGGTACTAGTATATATATTGGAAATATTTTACCAATTTCATCAGAAAAATCAATTTTAAGAAAGAGATTTTACGATGTAAAATTTCAAGAGGGTTTCGAACCAAAAATCTCAATTCATAATGCTTTTTTAGAGATGGTAAGAACTTCCATAAATTCAATACTATTAGAAGATAAAGTAATTTTAGAACAAATTCAAAAAAACATGAAATTTGTAAAAGAAAAATATATCCTTGGAAACCAAGAACAAAGAATTGTAAATTTTCATAATCATTATTTAAATCTTATTAAATGAACAATTTTATAGATTTATCAGGTAAAACAATTTTAGTAACGGGTGCTACCTCTGGAATTGGTTTGGAAATATGTAAAAATATAGATCACTATAACGGTTCAATAATTGCAATAAGTAGAGATAGTCTAAAACTAAAAGAATTATCATCCTCACTCATCAATAAAAATAATTTTAAATCAGTACTTTTTGATTTGGAAAACATTGATGGATATCCATCATTACATAAAGAATTAGACAGACCTTTAAATGGTATTGTTCATGCTGCGGGTATTGTAAAACTGCTTCCGATAAAATTTTATAATCAGCAACTTCAAGATAAGATAAGAAAAGTGAATTATGATTCAATAGCAAATATTATTTCTATTTTACTGAAAGAAAAAAAAATAAAAAATCAAGCTTCAATTATTTTTATAAGTTCTATTGCTGGAAGTTTTGGAATGAAAGGAAATTTAATGTATTCAACGACTAAGTCTTCATTAGATATTTTTGCTAAAGTTCTTGCATCAGAAGTATCTAATTTAAAAATAAGAGTAAATACAATTTGTCCTGGACAGGTAGAAACCCCGTTAACTGAATCAATACAAAGCACTATCACTAACGAGGCTCTTGAAATTGATAAGAAAAAATATCCTTTAGGGTACGGAATCCCATCAGATGTAGCTAATTTAACTTTATTTTTACTTTCAGACAAAAGTAGATGGGTAACAGGAACTAATATACCTATTGATGGCGGTAGAACCTCAATTTTATAAAAATATGAATTCATATATTAAAGCAATTTCTTATTATCTTCCTGAATACGAACTAGATAATGTTAGAATAGAACAAGAATTTCCCGAATGGAGTATAGATAAAATTGCTTCTAAAACAGGCATTCATTGCAGAAATTTATCTGCAATGAATGAAACTTCTGTAGATATGGCTGTTAAAGCATCAGAAAAATTATTTATAGAGCATCAAATTGATAAAAATGATATCGATTTTATAATTCTATGTACTCAAAGTCCTGATTATTTTTTACCTACTTCTGCATGTATTGTCCAGGAAAAATTAGGTTTACCTACATCTGTGGGAGCGTTTGATTTTAATTTAGGTTGTTCAGGTTTTGTGTATGGTTTAGGAATTTCTAAAGGACTAATTGCTTCTGGTCAAGCGAAAAATGTATTATTGATAACTTCTGAAACGTATTCAAAATTTATTCATCCAAAAGATAAAAGCAATAGAACTATTTTTGGAGATGCTGCAGCTGTTACTTTAGTATCAACAGATGGTTTTGCAGAGATTCTCAATTTTGAATACGGAACTGATGGAAAAGGAGCAAAGAATCTTATTGTAAAAAACGGCGGATTGAGAAATTACCATTTTAAATCAGAGGAAAATATTGACGAATTTGGAAACGTTCATTCAGACGATCATTTATATATGAATGGAGCAGAAATTTTCACTTTTACCCTTTCATCTGTTCCTAAACTCACTTATAATACTTTATTAAAAAATCATTTAGAAAGTTCCGAAATTGATTTATATATTTTTCACCAAGCAAATAAATTTATGCTTGATAGTTTAAGAAAAAAAATCAAAATAGATGAGAATAAATTTTATTTACACTTAGAAAATTGTGGCAATACTGTATCTTCAACTATTCCTATAGCATTATACCATGCCAAAAAAGAATCAAAACTCATTAAAAATAATAACATCTTACTTGCAGGTTTTGGGGTCGGCTATTCATGGGGAGGTACAATATTAAAAATAAAATAAAAATAATTAATAGTATATTTGACCACTATTTTGGGAATTAAAATTCAACTATGAATAATACAGATTATAAATATGAGTTAATAGACGGTATTAAATGTTATGCGCCTGAACTTTCTAAATTAAATTCTGATTATCCTAAAGAAGCATTCAGTATTTTGTATGAATATGAACCTAAAAACTTTTGGTTTGTTTCGCGTAATAAAGTTATACAATTTTTGTTCGGTAAATTTCTTGGCAACAAAAAAATGAAAGTATTAGAAATTGGCTGTGGAACTGGCTTTGTATTAAAAGGATTAAGTGAAAAATTTGAACAATATGATCTTTATGGATCGGAGATTCATCTTGAAGGTATTAAATTTGCAAAAAAAAGATTGCCCCATGTAGAGTTTATTCAATTAGATGCAACTCATATGCCTTTTATTAATAAATATGATAGTATTTGTGCTTTTGATGTAATTGAACATATAGATGAAGACATAAAAGTTATTCAACAAGTAAATAAAGCTTTAATACAAGGAGGTTATTTTTTTATTACTGTTCCCCAATACCAATGGATGTGGAGCATCAATGATGATTTAGCTTACCACAAAAGAAGATATTCTAAATCTGAACTTAACAACAAATTGGAAAATAATAACTTTCAAGTAGAATATTTAGGGTCTTTTGTTTTTACACTTTTTCCTTTTATGGTGATTTCTAGATTTTTAAAAAGGAAAAAAGCAGCTGATATTACAGGAGATATTAATGAACTAAAATTAAATCCATTCATTAATACGATTTTTCTGTTTTTAATGAAAATGGATGAAATTTTAATATCGTCTGGTTTTAAACTCCCATTTGGAGGATCTTTAATTGTAGTAGCTAAAAAAAAATAATCAATCATGACACCTTTCAACAAGCCCTATCTTACAGGTAAAGAAACACATTATATTTACGATGCTGTACATTCCGGTAAAATATCTGGCAATGGCAAATATACTAAATTATGCCATGAATATTTTGAAACAAAATATAAATTCAAAAAATGTCTGTTAACCACATCCTGTACTGATGCTTTGGAAATGTCTGCGATTCTCCTGAATATCCAAGAGGGTGATGAAATAATATTACCTTCATTTACATTTGTGTCAACAGCAAATGCATTTGTGCTTCGTAGTGCAAAATTGGTTTTTGTAGATTCTAATATGAGAAACCCAAATATAGATGCAAACTTGATCGAGTCCCTCATAACCACTAAAACAAAAGCAATTGTAGTAGTTCATTACGCAGGGATTGCCTGTGATATGGATGCAATAATGGACATTGCTGACCGCCACAATCTTTTTGTAGTAGAAGATGCCGCCCAAGCTATAGATAGTTTTTATAAGGGAAAACCATTAGGAAGTATAGGTCATTTGGCAGCATTTTCTTTTCATGAAACAAAAAACATTATTAGTGGTGAAGGAGGTATGCTTATTATTAATGATGAACAGTTTATTAGACGTGCTGAAATCATTTGGGAAAAAGGTACTAACCGCTCTGCATTTTTTAGAGGTGAAATTGATAAATATGGATGGGTAGATATTGGTTCTTCATTTCTTCCATCAGAAGTGGTTTCTGCATTTTTATATGCACAATTAGAAAATCTTGATGATATCCAAAATAAGCGTAAAAAATTATGGGAAGCATATAACCATGCTTTTACTTCTTCTCAAAACAGAGATTTTGATATTCCACATATACCTGATTTCGCTACTAATAATGCTCACATGTTTTATTTAGTATGCAAAACCCTTGAAAAAAGAAATTTATTGATTCAATCCCTAAAAGAAAATAGTATATGGGCAGTATTTCATTATATCTCATTACATTCTAGCCCTTTCTATATAAACAAACATGACGGAAGGGTGCTTTCAAACTGTGATCGTTATTCTGATTGCTTAGTGCGACTTCCTTTGTTTTATGAATTGACCGAACTTGAGCAAAACAAAATTATTCAGTTAATTAATATATCATCAGTTAATTAATATATCATAAAATTAATTTTTTTTACAAATAAACATGTTATTTTTTATTTGGTGAAGATGCACATATTTTAATGATGAACCATTACCAGCACAAAATAAAAATCAATTTTTACAAATTACTTACAGTTTTATAACATACACAATATAATATGCTCCTTTATATAAAGAATATTTTAAATGCTGCCAATAAAAATGGTTTATGGGTTGGTATAGGTATTTTTACTTTCTTTTTTTTATTTACTCGTTTACCCTACTATATTTACATAAACATCCCGTATCTTTTCGATGACGGACCTGATTATGTGGCTGTGATGAAGCAGATGGTGGAAGGAAATCCTCAATTTTATAAACGTCCTCCGGGATATATATTATTTTTAGGATTGGTATATATGGTAAGTTCTGATGTAGTAGTTGTTACTTACATACAAAGCATTATAGGTTTTTTAACAGGTATATTTTTCATTTTTGCAATTCACAAAACATACCCCCAACTTACTGTATGGTGCAGTTTAGCAATTACTGTTTTCAGCTCCTCAGTTATATTTTTACATTTTGAAACAACAGTACTCACCGAGGGCTTATTTACGAACTTTATGATACTCTACTTCGGTTCATTAGTGCTGGCATTAAAAACAGAAAAATGGTATTACTGGATGCTGAGTTCTTGTATTATGATGCTCATCATTTATATAAGAGCGGCGGGACAAGTGTTGTATCCTATTTTTATTCTGTTATTAGCATATATGTTTTTTAAGAAAATGCCTCATAAAACAAAGATACTCTATGCTTTTCCCGTATTATTTTTTTACTTATCACTCAATATTTTTAACTATCTCACCATAGATACCTTTGGTTATTCTCCACAAGGAAAGGCAGATATAATAGGAAATGTTTTAACATTTATTGAGAAAGACCCACAATATTCAGAGAGAATGAATGCTCTCATAGACCATTGTGTTTTAAAGAATACAGATCCAAGAGAAATAGAGTTTGTCAATACCTCATGGGATATTACTTCCATAAATAGCATTTATTTAAAATATCAAAACTATATAGTTTGCCTTCAAGATTCTCTCTTGGTAGGGAGAAAAAAATCATCTCCCGAATTTTATAAAGACTGTTATGACGTAGCATTGAGTACCATACAGAAATATCCATTCAAATACTTAAAATTCCTGATAGCCCAGTATATATATTATTATTTGAGCTTTGACCACAAAGAAGTATCTGCCTATCCATTTTTAAAAGATTATGAAACAAACTTTACAAACGGAAGGATTTATGCGTATTTCTATGATGCTATAAATAAAAATGGACAGTACGGGTTATTTATTCCTCCAAAACTATCGGAACAAGTAGCTATTACGAAGCTTTCGTATTTCAAAACGAAACCTCTTATGAGATGGAATCAAAAACTCTCTGAATGGCATAATAGTATATTTAGAAATCTTATTTGGGTAGCTTTCTATTGTATTGCTTTTGTATATAGTGGTGTTATTGCATACAAGAGTAAATTTCAAAATATAGATTCCATTATCTTATTTACACTCTGCTTGATAAATTTTCTCAGCACATTCCTCATAAGCGTAGTAACTATGAATATGATTCGTTATAACTACCCGCTCCATTTTGCATACTATTTAGCCCCCATTTTTTGTTGGATTCTCTGGAAAAATAACCGTCCTATACAACAATCCGTTAAGAATGATAAACCAAATAACTCTATACAAAACACAAAAGGAATAAGTAAACCCATATCTCATAAAAAAACAAACTTTAAAAAAAATAAAAATACTCAATAAAAAATCAATTATTAGTAAAAAAATAATATATGACTTAACTATACCCATTTATGCGTACTCCTATACTTTTTTTCGTGTTTTCTCTTTGTTTTTCTTCCCTTTTATTTTCTCAGGGGACACACAATATTTCTATTCCCCATGATTTATCTATTGAGCAGTATCAAAATTGGGCAGTAGAATGTCTCAACCAAACAAAATTAGAAACAGCAGAGGCAATTTGTCTTCAAATACTATCAAAAGATGCTCAAAATCCTAATGCTTTTTATTATCTTTCTATTATATACATCCAATTTAAAAAATGGGAAAAAGCAGAATACTATATTCATAAATTTTTGAATCTCTATCCCGACCATGCAGAAGGATATAACATGCTCTATACTATATATTCTTCACAAAATCTTTTTGAAAAAGCACATACAAATATAGAAAAAGCAATCCAAAAAAACCCACAAAATAATGCTTATAAAAATACACTTTCCGAATCGCAGACAAATATCCAAAACCGAAAAACATCTCTTTTTTGCTCTATCCTTTTCATTATTGTACTGAGTATACTCAGTTTTTTTTCTTATAACCAAGAAAATCAAGAATTTACAAAAGAGAAAAAACTCAGCATAATGAACATCATCTGGATTTCTCTTTCTACCTCTTATCTCTTTTATTCTTTATTTTTTTTGCTGTCCCCTACCATAAGATCTATGAATGAAGCATTTCTTCTCCATGAATATATCGGTTATTTTACACATTATGTTTTAGAGCGAGATGGGATGGAAAGTTACTCTCTTTATGTGTTTTCTTTGAGTATTATTCTTTTTTCTTTCCTTTTTTGTCTTGCCTTTCAAAAAATAAAAAAAACTTCTTTTTTTACAAGTATTCTTTTCATTCTTATTATAATCGGAAGTTTCTATATCTTTAATATTTCTTTTTTTCCACCTTCATCAAGTCCTACCAATAAAATACCAACTCTTTTATTTCTTGTTGTAGGTATCTCTTCCCTTCTTTTCATAATTAAAAAAAAAGAATGGATATTGGCAATAGTATTAGTTCCCATCTCTTTCTTTTCTCCCCAAAATTGGTCTATAGGAGATTATCAATATCAACTCTATCCCGCAATGCGTCTGCTCAATGGCATTCCTTGGTCAGATATAAACTTTGCATACGATTTTTTATTATCTGCTATTTGTTTACCATGGCTTGTCTTTGATTGGGATATCAATACGATTCCTCTATTAGGACAATTTTCTACTTATATATTTTTTATAGGATTATTTTTATTCAGCAAACGAATATTTTTAAACAAGCACCTCGCAATATTTTTCATATTTACCGTAGTTATAATCCGATTATATGGAAATCTGGACTATATATCTACTTTCTTTGCAGGAACCCCTTGGCGTTTAGATATGTGGATTATAGTACTTTGGCTCGTGTTTTGGAAAGGACCTTATCATTGGTCTGTTGCTGGATTCTTAGCTTTTCTCCTCTTATTTCATAGAAATTTTGGAGTTATCTACACAGTAAGCTATATTGCATACATAGGAACTCTTTTTTTATATGATATTTTTAGTACTCAGAAACAGTACTTTATAGAAAATATCAAACAACAAATACATAAATATCTCTTGCTTACCTATCAGAATATACTCATACTCTGTATTTCTTTGGTGGCTGTATTTGTTATTTTCGGAAGTATAATGCCAAAAGCAGCTCTTATTATGACAAAACATGGTATAGGGATGATTGCTATATCAGAAATTTCTTTTTATTGGTACGTTCCCCCCATGCTTTCCGTTCTTTTTATTGTTTTACTGAGAATAAAAGAAAAAATATCCGATGCTTATTTTAAAACAGGAATTTTTATTATTGTTTTAGCAATAGGGCATTCTCTCTACTTCTTTGGCAGAAGCCACGAAAATAATATCATAAATGTATCCACTATTTTGTTACTGTCTTTCTTTGTTTTAATAGATATTATCTCTTTGATAGTTCCCCTGCCTACAAAAACAAATACCACTGTATCTTCCTCACATAAAAAAATAGAAAAACAAAAAATAAAAACAAATTCTTCTCAAAAATTCTTTTTACAGAAAGAACATATCATTCCCTATTTTTATAAACTCATTCCTTATTGTTTTCTTCTATTGGTCTGTTATTTTTATAGTGAAAGGATTACTACAAAAATTTCTATACAAATAAAAAATATGCTCCAATTTGATTGGAAACAAGATTTTACCTATTATGGTGCTTTGCACTGCTTGAATAAACCTTGTCAAGAAAGCTACTATATAGATATTCGTAGCATCACCCATAACAGCCCGAAAGTACTATTTGTGGAATATAATTATTTTGGAGAAGGTTTTTTATTAACACATTTGGGAAAATATAAACCAACAACTTTTTACAGCCCTATGGGAACTGCTCTGACAAAAAAAGACCTTGCTCTTAATCTACAACCCTTTTTAGATAGCGGATATTACATGGTATCCAGTAAATCCAACGCTATCGCATGGAACGAAGTTTTACCCCTGTTAGATTATAATGCTTACTCAGAAAAAGGATATTTTACCACAGTATACAAAAATAATACTCCTACTTTGCTATTAGAAGAACCTAAAAAAATCAATTCTTTACAATTTATAAATTCTCAAACACAAAGAACAGACCCTTTCTTACCTCCATTTATAACAGATACTTCTTTCACCATTCAATGTATTGTGAAACCCGATACCGAGCAAAAAAATGAACAAGCCACCATCTTTTCAAATATAAGAAGCACCATTTGGGCAGAAGGATTCACCCTTCAAAGTATAGGAAAAACAAATCAATATATTTTTGGATATGGAAATAAACAAACATTTGTCAATGTAGCATCCATAGAACTTACCCCTCAAGAAATCAACTATATTGTCATAAGATTTGCAAATAAAAAAATAGATATCATTCTCAATGGAAATAATATCCATTCCTCACCTTATAATACCGACCATTACAACAGCGAATCCTTATTTCATATAGGAAATAATTCTCAAAAAAACGCTGCCTTCAGCGGAAGTATTTATGAAATACAAGTTTCTAACAATGCCATAACAGAAGCCAATATCCAACAAAATAAAGAAACTATAAACAATAAAATACAATGATAAAGCGTACTACTACCTGTAAAAAAACCTTTTGTTACATTTTTTGCTCCCCATAACTAAAAAAAGTATCTAAAAATATTACAATACAATTAAAAAACAGCAAGGGATACATGAAAATATCTTTATTATTATATATTGAGAAAAATAGTTATTACACATGTAAAAAAAACAGAGAATCTGGCATTTTTAAAATTATAAAACAATTTTTTAATCTCATCTAAAAAATAATAAAAATGATAACTCAAAAGAAAAATGTTTCTGAATTTGATTCCGATGTTCAATCAAATGACGGATATAAATACACCTCAAATGCCCCTTTTTCATCCATAGTAGCAAATAAGAGAATTACAAAAGAAATTATTAAATTTATCCCAAAGCAAACAAAGAACATAATTGATATAGGATGTGGTGATGGAACATATACAAATGACCTAAAAAATGTACTACCTGCAATACATTTTTCTGCTTTTGACCCCGCCTCAAATGCCATTGATTTAGCTAAAACAAAGTTTCATAATATTGAGTTTTTTACTGCAGACCTATTAGATAGTAAAACACTTCCTCAAAAAAAATATGACGTTGGTATCATAAGAGGAGTTTTGCACCACCTTCCAAGTGGTTTTGAAGGAATAGTGAATGCAAGCAAAATAAGTGATACATTAATCATTATGGAACCTAATGGTAATAATCCAATTTTAAAGTATATTGAAAAACATTCTCAATACCATATTGAGCATGAAGAACAATCTTTTAGTAGCACAACATTAACTAAATGGTTTACTGATGCAAACTTCGAAGTAATAAAATTAAGCTATATTGGTTTTGT
This sequence comes from Chitinophagaceae bacterium, assembly GCA_030053935.1. Taxonomy (NCBI): domain Bacteria; kingdom Pseudomonadati; phylum Bacteroidota; class Chitinophagia; order Chitinophagales; family Chitinophagaceae; species Chitinophagaceae bacterium. The sequence continues at coordinate 25,715 of JASGCU010000009.1, read as the reverse complement.
CCCATTTTTTTTCCCAACATTTTTAGCAAAAATAATTTATTTCTTTCAGCCATTGCTGGAAAAAATATATCTACTTAAAAAATATTTTGGTGCTCAAATAATTATGTATTGTAAAAAAAAGTAACTAAAGAATGCTTGAAATAACAGAAAAAAAAATAAATAAACCCGATTGGCTCCGAGTAAAACTTCCCATAGGGGAGCAGTACTTGAAAGTGCGAAAACTAGTAGATGACTATAAACTACACACTATTTGTCAAAGTGGTAATTGTCCGAATATGGGAGAATGCTGGGGGGCAGGAACAGCTACATTTATGATTTTAGGAAATATATGTACCAGAAGCTGTACTTTCTGTGCCGTAGCAACAGGTCGCCCTACTGAGTATGATATAGACGAACCCAGACGCGTGGCAGAAGCCATAAAACTCATGAAAGTGAAACACGCAGTTATTACATCTGTTAATAGAGATGAACTCAAAGATAGAGGAGCAGAGATATGGTTTCAAACAGTACAACTCATAAAAGAACTTTCTCCCCTTACTACCATAGAAACACTTATCCCCGACACAAAAGGAAATTGGGATGCACTCTATAAAATGATATCAGCAGGACAAGAAGTGGTCTCTCACAACATGGAGACAGTAGAGCGACTCTATAAAATAGTCCGTCCCCAAGCCAAATACGAAAGAAGTTTAGAACAAATAAAACGCACAAAACAACAAAAAAAAAGAACAAAGTCAGGTATAATGCTCGGATTAGGCGAAAAAGAAACAGAAATATATAAAACAATGGATGATTTGGTAGAAAACGGACTAGATATACTTACCCTCGGGCAATATCTCCAACCCACAAAACATCATATAGAAGTAGCAGAATTTATACGTCCTGAAACATTTGCATATTACAAAGAAGAAGGACTGAGACGAGGCCTCAAATATGTAGAATCTGGTCCACTCGTCAGATCAAGCTACCATGCAGAAAAACACGTGAACGTACCTGTATAAACTAAAAAAAATGTTTCAATTTTTAGGAATGAATGGATTTGTAGAAGCAATAAAAAATTACATAGAAATAAAAGTAGAGCTCGTAAAACTTACCATAACAGAATATTTTGCTGCAATACTGAGTAAAGTAATAGGAATAGTAATAGTATTTGTCTTATTTCTTTTTTTTCTCTTATTTTTCAGCATATTTTTAGCAGTATCTATTAACCTTGCATTGGAAAATACAATAATTGGATGGCTGATTGTTTCTCTCATATACCTTCTCTTCTTTATAATTTCTCTTAGATTTTTTGCTTCAGGGAGATTGAGCGAGATGATAGAAAAAAGATCTTTAGAAACCACTAAAATAGATGAAAAAATAGAAACCCTTTCTCAAAAAATACAAAAGAAAAATAATGATGAGAAATCCCACACTCCATAATAAAAAAAATATATTATTAGCATTAGAAAAAAAAGCAAAAGTATCCGTCAACAAAGAATCTAAAGCATTCGCATTTACTTTTTTCAAAATAATACTTACCGTTTTATGCATATCTTTTGTAGCATATAGTATCAATTCATTTTTCAAAAAAAAAAAAGAGTATCCCCCATTCTCTCCCCCTCCCATTGTGAATGGAATTATAGAAAAGGTACTGAACAGATTTTTTTCTTTGATTCTGAATATAGCAGTAGATATAGTATTGGCAAAAATTCAAAATTACCTCAAAAATAGAAATGAAAAATAACATATACTCTCCATAACAATATTTTGATATATTATTTTTCTACAATATACCCATAATTTTAAATAAAAAAACACTTTATAGAAACAAAAAGAATAGAAAAAAGAAAAAAATAGTAAATTGGTTCAATATTTTTATTTATTAGCATATCTCAAATAAATTAAATCATAATGCATTATATTCCTAAAAAATTATGAACACACACACACAAAAATCTAGAAGAGAATTTTTAAAAAACACAAGTATCGCATTGGCTGGTATAACCATAGTACCGCGTTTTGTATTAGGAAAAGGTTATGTAGCTCCGAGTGATACATTATACATAGGAGGGATAGGAGTCGGAGGGAAAGGAAGAGGTGATATAGCAGAATTTTCCAAAAGCCCAAATGCGAAAATAGTCGCACTTTGTGATGTAGACGATAATTCTGCTTACGAATCCCGAAAGAACTTTCCTCAAGCAACCTATTATAAAGATTGGCGGGTTATGTTAGAAAAAGAAAAATTAGATGCTGTTTCTGTATCAACCCCGGATCACAGCCACACCCACCCAACACTTACCGCAATGTCAATGGGAAAGCATGTTTATGTGCAAAAACCACTCACACATAATATCTACGAAGCAAGAATATTAACAGAAGCATCAAAAAAATATAAAGTAGTTACACAAATGGGTAACCAAGGTGCTTCCGGAAACGATGTAAGAAAAATGAAAGAGTGGATAGAAGCAGGTTTAATAGGTGACGTTACTTCTGTCATCTCATGGACAAATAGACCTGTTTGGCCCCAAGGTATAAAAACCCCAACTGGAAAATACCCTATTCCGAATACACTAGAATGGGATTTATGGATTGGATGCACAGAATATATAGATTATAACCCCGCATACCATCCATTTAATTGGCGAGGATGGTGGAACTATGGAACAGGAGCTTTAGGAGATATGGGTTGTCATATTTTAGATCCTTTTTTTAGAATACTACCCGTAAAATACGCTAATGAAGTAGAATGTAGTGCAACTACAGTATGGGAAGATTTTTTTAAGGAAGCGGACTATAAAGATAGTTGCCCCTCTTCTTCTGTTATATATTTTAATTTTCCACGTACAGACGGCAAAGGGAACATAAAACTTACATGGATGGATGGAGGACTATTACCACAAAGACCCGTAGAACTTTTGCCTAATGAAAATATGGGAAGCAAAGACGGAGGCATAATAATGGAAGGAACAAAAGGAAAAATAATAGCAGAAATGTGGGCTGAAAAACCTATATTACTACCTTCTTATAGGATGCAAAACGAAACATTCCCCTCCGAAACACTACCAAGAGTTCCCGAAGGACATTATGTGCAATGGGTAAATGCTTGTATAAAAGGATATGGAAATTCCAAAACAAGTTCAGATTTTGATTTCAGCGGACCTTTTACAGAAGCTATATTATTAGGAAACGTAGCCCTCAGAACATATCAAATAAAACGTGATAATACTTATCCCGGAAGGAAAAAACTATTATGGGATGCATCAAAATTACAAATAACAAATTTTGAAGAAGCCAATCAATTCGTGAAAAGAAAGTATAGAAATGGATGGGAACTACAAGGTATTTAATATAAACGTAACTATATGTATTTAGAAGAATATAAAACTAAAATATTAGAAATAAAACAAAGTTTATTAGAGCTTGGGAAACCCGATATTATAAATAGATATTACCAAGATAAAAAATATGTAAAACAAGTAGGGCATGACGGCTATGTAACTATCTTACGTGGGTTAGATACATTTTTTGCAATGAGAGGTGTTCAAAAAAAAGGTAAAAAAAGAGTAGAATGGTACGAAAGAGAACTCTATGTTGTTAATAAAAAACTATCCGAAGCATTTGCCGTAGCTTACGATACATTTCACATGTCTATGCATTGTGATGGTAATCAAGATATGGATGTAGCAATTGTTGCTTTTAAAAAAGCAGAAGAAATTCTAGATGGACTAGAAAAAATAATGGATGATGAAATACTAAACAAACAAACAGATGAATAGGAAAATACGAATGGGTATGATAGGCGGTGGAAGAGGCGCTTTTATAGGTGCAATTCACAGATATGCTATAAGGTTAGATAATCAAATAGATATCTGTGCAGGAGCTTTTCACTTGGATCCAGAAATATCTATGCTTTCGGGACAAGATTTATTTATAGAAAGAGATAGAATATATCCAAACTACTACGAATTTTTTGAGAAAGAAAGTAAAATGCCCGTAGATAAAAAAATAGATTTTGTAACTATTGTTACTCCTAATCACGTTCACTTTGAACCATCAAAACTTGCATTAGAACATGGATTCCATGTAGTATGTGAAAAACCCCTTTCTTTTAGTGTATCAGAAGCAATAGAATTAGAAAAATTAGTGCAAAAAACAGATTTATTATTTGCCGTTACACATACTTATACCGGGTACCCAATGGTAAAACAAGCAAAAGAAATGATAGCATCTAATATATTTGGAAATATAAGGAAAATAGTAGTAGAATATCCTCAGGGATGGCTCTCTACGGCGATAGAAACTACGGGAAACCAACAAGCATCATGGAGAACTGACCCAAAAAAATCAGGCAAAGCAGGATCTATCGGCGATATAGGAACACATGCAGCAAATCTTGCTGAATACATTACGGGCTTACAAATAACAGAACTTTGTGCTGATATTACAACTTTTGTTTCGGGACGGCTTTTAGACGATGACGGAAATATTCTCATACGTTTTAACAATGGTGCAAAAGGAGTTCTCCACTGTAGTCAAATTAGTGCAGGTGAAGAAAATGCTCTCAATATAAGGGTCTACGGAGAAAAAGGAGGAATCCAATGGGCTCAAATGGAACCAAATACTCTCATAGTAAAATGGTTAGATAAACCTACTGAAATTTACAGAACAGGTATGGGATATTTAGGAAGTAGTGCAAAAATGAACACAAGGACTCCAGCAGGTCACCCCGAAGGATACTTAGAAGCATTCGGAAATATTTATAAAAACGTAGCAACCGCTCTCTCTTATAGATTAGAAAATAAACAAATCCCCAATCAATATTTAGATTTTCCCAACATTCACGATGGAGTCAGAGGAATGAAATTTATAGACGCTGTTATTCAATCCTCACAAAGTCAACAAAAATGGATACAATATTAATTAAACAATTCAATGATATAAATGGAAAATTTTAATTGGCTCAGCTTACTTCAACCACAATTTTATATAGAAAATGGTGGATTATGGCTCATCATTTTTATAGTATTTGCGGAAACAGGTCTATTTGCTGGATTTTTCTTACCCGGTGATAGCTTATTATTTGTAACGGGAATTTATGCAATAGATATTATTAAAGTATATTTCCCTATAGAAAATCCCTTACTGTGCTTACTTTTTTTAATAAGCATGGTATCTTTTGCAGGTATTTTAGGAAATAGTATAGGATATTGGACAGGACATAAAGTAGGAAAACGAATGTACCAATGGAAAGATAATCTGTTTTTTAAACAAGCGTACCTTATACAAGCAAGTGAATTCTATGAAAAACATGGGAAAGTAGCAATATTTGCAGCAAGATTTTTACCTTTTATAAGAACTTTTGCACCCATTGTAGCGGGAATAGTAAATATGGATAAAAAACAATTCTCTTTTTTTAACATAATAGGTTCTATTACTTGGGTAAGTTCTATGATTTTAGGTGGCTTCTTTTTACAAAAAATTTTCCTTAAACAATTTGGATTTGATCTTACACAGCACTTAGAAATTATTGTTATTGGAATAGTTGCTGTTACTACTTTTCCTGTTCTTTTTAAGTTTTTTACATCTAAAAAACAAGAAAAATAAGTTTATAAAAACAGGTCAGTCATAAGATTTTTAGCAGGATTTATAGCATACGGAGTAAAATCTGTTATGCTATTCTCTTTTAGAATCTCTTCATCTATACAAAAGTTACCTGTAAAAAGAGAAGAATTTTTTTGCAGAATAAAAAAAGCAGCGTCTGCTACTATGTCAGAATTTCTTGCATGCTGCATTATCTTTTCCCCTCCTAATAAATTATTTACTGCTGAAGTTGCGATAAGTGTCCTAGGCCATAAAGCATTTACTGCTATATTAGATGCACGGAGTTCTTCTGACATTCCTAAAACACACATACTCATACCATATTTTGCTATTGTATATGCTACATGATTTTTAAACCACTTGGGATCCATACTCAATGGCGGAGAAATGTTAAGTATATGGGCATTTTTTGATTTTGTAAGATAGGGAATACAATACTTGGATACCAAAAAAGTTCCTCTCGTATTAATTTGATGCATTAAATCAAATTTTTTCATATCTGTATTAATTGTGTCCGTAAGGGAAATAGCACTTGCGTTATTTATTAAAATATCAACTCCACCGAAGGTTTCTACGGTCTTCTCTATTGCTATTTTTACCGTTTCCTCGTCTCGTATATCTACTTTATAAGGAAATGCCTTTCCGCCTGCCCTTTCTATCTCTTCGGCAGCTATATATATGGTACCTGGTAATTTGGGATGTGCAGAATCTGTTTTTGCAAAAATAGCAATATTTGCTCCTTCCCTCGCTAATCGTACCCCTATAGAAAGTCCTATTCCTCTACTTGCTCCTGTGATGATAACTGTTTTATTTTTATAGTATGACATATTGTTGTAAAGTATTATAAATAGAAAAATAACTGTAATTGCAAATTATACTATTTTTGTAATTTTCTCTTTTATGAAATTAATGATATACAAAAACACAAAATCTCCCTTTATTTTGATTCTTTTTGCAGTATTTCATGCCCTAATTTATCTCTTTTGGTGGTAAGGTATTGTATATTATGGATATTAGCAGGTATCTCTAAAGGAACATTTTCTACTATTTCTATTCCATAGCCTCTCATCCCCGCTCTTTTTTTAGGATTATTTGTGATAAGTCGTACTTTTGATATATTCAAATTTTTTATTATCTGTGCCCCAATGCCATAGTCCCTTTCATCGGGTTTAAATCCCATGTGAATATTGGCATCTACCGTATCCATGCCCTCTTCTTGAAGTTTGTACGCTTTTAATTTATTTTCAATACCTATCCCTCTCCCCTCTTGGTTCATATACAGAATCAGTCCTTTTTTTTCTTTTTCTACTAATTTCATTGCATTTTTCAGTTGTAATCCACAATCACATCGCATAGAACCAAATATATCTCCTGTCATACAAGACGAATGAACCCGCACCAAAACAGGCTCATCATGCGAAAAAGTTCCCTTTACGAGGGCAAAATGCTTTTCTTGAGTGGTAGTTTGGGTATAGATAACGAGGTCAAACATACCGTATTCCGTAGGAAGTTTGATAGTGACTCCTCTTTGAATGCAGGATTCTGTTTTTAATCGGTATTCTATCAAGTTTTTTATGGATACAATGCAGATGTTATACTTTTTGGCAATATCTAAAAGCTCGGGAACCCTTGCCATAGTACCATCTTCACTCATAATTTCCACTAAAACACCAGAAGGATATAATCCCGATATTCTTGCAAAATCCATAGATGCTTCGGTATGTCCCGTTCTTTTCAAAACACCTTCTTTTTGGGCTTTGAGAGGGAATATATGTCCGGGTTTAGCAAGGTCTTCTTTTTTGGTAGCGGTATTTACTAATGCTTGTATGGTCTTACATCTGTCCGATGCAGAAATTCCCGTAGTTACACCACTTCCTATCAAATCTACGGGAATAGTAAATGGAGTTTTGTGGAGAGCTGTATTTTTTTCTATCATTAATTCCAATCCTAATTCTTCACATCTATCTGCTAACAAAGAAACACAGATGAGGCCCCGCCCATGCTTACTCATAAAATTGATTATTTCAGGGGTCACTTTCTCGGAAGCACATATAAAGTCCCCTTCGTTTTCCCTGTCTTCATCATCTACTACAATAATAATGTTTCCCGCTCTTATACTTTCCATTGCCTCGGCGATAGTGTTCATATCTTTCTTTTATACTATACATTTTGAATTATGAATTATTTTATTCTTTTTCACAATGATAATACAAAGCAATATATTTTCTCATTTTATACATTTCTTTTTCATTTTTAGACATTTTTTTGAGAAATAATAGAGGTATCAAACAATCAATATGTATTTGAGAGTAATATATTTTCCTCGTAGACAATGAGTTCTTTCGTGGGTTATTCTTTTATTATGAATTAAATGAGGGGTTAATGGAAGTTTGAATGGTACGACCGTTCGGGGCGAATAATACCACTATTCGGTAGAGGGAGAAAGCCCTTTTTTCTACCGATTTTTTATATACTCATTCTATTAAAAAATTAGAAAATAATTTGAAAAATAAAAAAATATACTAAATGAGTATTGATAGGATCTAAAAGTTCACTTTTTAGACGAGCATACATAAAAATTATCAGATAAATAATAAGAATTTAGATAACTATTTATAATAGACAATCAGTTTTTAGAACTCTTCTAAAAACAAATAAAAATAAAATGAACCTCAAGACCATAATATTCGTGAAATAAAATATTCGTTTTTTACGTTTTTAATTCGCAACGGTCTCAAGATATGTGTGCTTAGTCAGTAAAAGAGTATAAAAAAAGATGAATCCAAACTATTTTTTTAGAAAAATTAGAAAAAATGTAAACTAATAAGAATGAAATATGTACTTTTGTTTTGACTTTTTAAATATATAAATGTGTTCTTATATTTTTAAAGATTAAAACCTAAAAAAAAATTTAAAACCCACCATAAGTCAAAGTTCCATTTTTTAGAACACATCTTTCACCACCAATAGCAAAAAACTTCTTTTGAGATGAACATCTTGAGAGAAGTTTTTTTTGTTGCTCTTATTAGGAAGGTTGCACTATGTGGATAGAGAATAAAAGGAGAACTAAGGTATAATAAAACTTTGGCAATGTTAATCCATTTATAATGTATTCTCGATTGATTTCTAAAATAAGTCATAATAAAGCTATTTATAATTATAAGGTATATAAGCCCCTCTTTTTAAGGATGTTTGATTTTAATAAGAGTTCTTCTGTTTTCTGAATAATTTTGAAAAAGAGAATGGATTTTGATTTATTTTTCACAAATAAAAGAGAAATTATTTGTGAAAGATTTATTTTATATATTTTGTGAAATATTAAAATTTTATTACATACGTACAAAAACAAGGTAAGGTATATTATCTTGAAAAAACAAATATTTAACCCATCTCAAATAGATTATAATTTATGAATAAACCACTTCCAAAACGAAGCGAAGATTACTCCCTGTGGTATAATGAATTGGTAAAAAGGGCAGATTTAGCAGAAAATTCTTCTGTTCGGGGATGTATGGTCATAAAACCCTACGGATATGCAATATGGGAAAAGATGCAACAGCAATTAGATACTATGTTTAAGGAAACAGGGCATGTAAATGCATATTTTCCCCTCTTTATTCCAAAGTCATATTTGAGCAAAGAAGCATCTCACATAGAAGGGTTTGCCAAAGAATGTGCTGTGGTGACGCATTATAGATTAAAAAGTAACGAAAAAGGTGAAGTTATTGTAGACCCCGATGCAAAATTAGAGGAAGAACTGATAGTTCGTCCTACTTCAGAGACGGTTATTTGGAATAGTTACAAAAATTGGATACAATCGTATAGGGATTTACCGATACTTATCAATCAATGGGCGAACGTGGTTCGTTGGGAAATGAGAACTCGGCTTTTTTTAAGAACATCGGAGTTTTTATGGCAGGAAGGACACACCGCCCACGCCACAGAAGAGGAAGCAAGAAAAGAAACTATTCAAATGCTCAATGTATATTATGAATTTGTGAATAATTTTTTAGCAATTCCTGCTCTGAAAGGAGTAAAATCTGAAGCCGAAAAATTTGCGGGAGCAGTGGAAACGTATTGTTTAGAAGCACTGATGCAAGATGGGAAAGCATTACAAGTAGGGACTTCTCATTTTTTGGGGCAAAACTTTGCTAAAGCATTTGATGTGACCTTTCAATCAACCGAAGGAAAGTTAGAACATGTTTGGGGAACCTCATGGGGCGTAAGTACGAGAATGATGGGAGCACTTATTATGGCTCATTCTGACGATAATGGACTTGTTTTACCACCGAATCTCGCTCCTATACAAGTAGTAATAATACCTATATTTAAAACTCAGGAAGAATTTCAAAAAATATCTGAGGTAGTTACTCGGATAAGCACTCATTTAAAAAAAATACACATATCTGTCAAATATGATAGCACTGATAACCAAAAACCAGGATGGAAGTTTGCCGAATACGAACTCAAGGGAGTTCCCATTCGCATAGCGATAGGACCAAAAGATATACAAAATAATACAGTAGAAGTAGCCCGCAGAGATACTCTTACCAAAACGACTATTCCATTAGACAATAATTTTGAAAAGTATATTCAAAATGTATTAACAGAAATGCAAAGTTCTATATATACAAAGGCACTTCATTTTAGAAACGCAAATACTTATAAAGTAGATACCTATACAGAATTTAAGGAAGTATTAGAAGAAAAAGGGGGATTTTTACTTGCTCATTGGGATGGGGAGGCAAGCACAGAAGAGAAAATTAAAGAGGAAACAAAAGCAACTATACGATGTATTCCTTTGGGAGCCGAAAAAGAAGAAGGGAAATGCATTATATCCGGAAAAAAATCTGAAAGAAGAGTTATTTTTGCAAGAGCGTATTAACATATTATCTAATTTATTAACATAATTATATAACAGTGAAGCAGTTACCATTTAAAATAGAAATAAAAGCAAATGCAAAGACAGTTTGGTTTGCTTTGTGGGATGACGATAATTATAAAAAATGGACTATTGCATTTTGTGAAGGATCTTATGCGGTATCAAATTGGAACAAGGGAAGTAAAATACATTTTTTAGACCCAAATGGTAATGGGATGTATAGCATTATTGATGAAAAAATAGAGGATCAAGAAATGTCTTTCAAACACTTAGGTGAATTAAAAAATTACCAAGAGCAACCTTTGGATAAAAATACAGAATTGTGGAGTGGATGTATTGAAAAATATACACTTCAAGAAAAGAATGGAATTACTACCCTTTATGTTTTTATAGATACCATTGATGAATTTACTTCTTTTTTTGAAAAAACTATTCCCCAAGCACTCGTAAACATAAAGCAGTTATCTGAAAACATGAAAATTACTGTTTCTATTTCTACGTTTGTAAATATAGAAAATGTTTGGAATCTATTCACAGGAGCAGAACATATAATGCATTGGAATAATGCAAGTGAAGATTGGCATACTCCTAAAGTTATGAATAATCTCGAGGTAAAAGGAACATTTCGTTATAGAATGGAAGCAAAAGATGGAAGTTTTGGCTTTGATTTTGAGGGAATTTATACAGAAGTGAAAAAGCATCAAACCATTGCTTACACAATGCCCGATAAAAGAAATGTAATAATACATTTTTCTGTAAAAGAGAATACCACATGGGTAACCGAAATATTTGACCCTGAAACCACAAATTCTTTAGAATTACAAAAAAATGGATGGCAATCCATTCTCAATAATTTTAAAAAATATGTAGAATCTTATAAGTTTTAAGGGTATTTTAGAATATAAAAATTACAAACAATCCTCATTTTATATATGGTTTATGTAAGCAGAAAAGAGCATTTTAATGCTGCCCACATGCTCTTTAACCCCGATTGGACAGAAGAAAAGAATGATGAAGTGTTTGGATTATGTGCTAATAAAAATTGGCATGGGCATAACTTTGAATTAGTAGTGACAGTATGCGGAGAACCCGACATACATACGGGATTTGTGGTAGATATGAAACGACTTGGGAATCTTATACAGCAACATATAATTCAAGAAGTGGATCATAAAAACCTAAACATAGATGTGGGGTTTTTAAAAGGAAAGATGCCAACTTGTGAAATAGTAATACAAGAATTTTGGAAAATATTATATCCACTTATTCCCACTCTCAGTAGAGGAGCTATTCTCTATAAAATTATTCTTTATGAAACACCTAAAAATTATGTAGAATATATGGGATAGTAAGCATTCTATTTCATACAGGGTCACTAAAAAGATATTTATTTTTTTAGGTATTTTATTTTTTAAAAAGTTCTTTCAGTTGTACTAACCTTTTATTAATATTCAGTTCTATAAAAGGGTATTTTAAAAATCTTTTTTCAAGTATTTCTAATAATCCGGGGGGATGTGTAGTGGATGTTCCATCTATTATACTAACACATCTAAAATGTGTCCACAAAAGTGTTTTGAGTTGTGTTTTTGCTTCGTTAAACATAAGATATTCTATAATAAGGTTCTTCGAATCAAATTGTATTGTATTGGAAGTAATTATGACAGATTCTTTCATTTTTGCAGGTTTCAAATAATGGATTTGTTGATTATAAACCACCCATGCTTTTTTATCTTCTACGAAAAAATTGAGAATACTTCTATTATAGAGAGTTTCTAATTCTTCTTCTCTTGCATTGAAGAAATAATCAAAGTAATTGGAGTTTTTTAGGTGTTGGAGAATATCGCAGTCCGTAAGGCGTATAATGACCTTTGTTACAGTTTCTTGTTGTTGAAAAAATTCAGAGATGGATTGGTATTGTATCATAATTTATTTTTGTGAGATAAAAATTTTTCTGCGTCTAATGCTCCCATGCATCCACTTCCCGCTGCGGTTACAGCTTGTTTATATATTCTATCTTGAACATCACCTACGGCAAACACTCCTGGTATATTGGTTTTAGAAGTTCCTGGTTTTGTTATAATATAGCCATCGGTATCTAATTCTAGTTGATCTTTAAATATGTCTGTATTGGGGTAATGCCCTATAGCTACAAAAACCGCACTCAGTTGAATAGATGTGGTTTCGTTGTTTGTATTATTTTTGAGTAAAATTCCTGTAACACTTGTTTCCCCGAGTATGTCTAATGTTTCTTGATTATAAAGAATATGGATATTTTGAATGGATTCTACTTGTTTTTGCATAAAAAGGGATGCTTTGAGTTTATTTTTTCTGACAATAAGAAATACTTTGGAGCAGATGTGAGAGAGATAGGTAGCTTCTTCACAAGCAGTATCCCCTCCTCCAATAACTGCTATATCTTGTTTTTTAAAAAAGAAACCGTCACAGACAGCACAGCTGGATACTCCTTTTCCTTGTAATTTTGTTTCTTGTGGGATTCCGAGCCATTTAGCACTGGCTCCTGTTGCTATAATTATTGCTTCTGTTTCTATATCTATTTGATTGTCTATCGTTAATGTGTGATATGAGGAAGCATCTTTTTTGAAAAAATTTACTTTTGTTATGTGTGAGTAGCGTATTTGTGTGCCAAATCGTTCTGCTTGTTTCTGAAAAATACTCATCATTTCTGGGCCTAAAATACCGTTGGGGAATCCGGGATAGTTTTCTACATCACTTGTGAATATGAGTTGTCCTCCTATTTGATTTCCGGTAAAAAGAACGGGGTTAAGCCCTGCCCTTGCTGCATAAATAGCAGCAGTATACCCTGCTGGTCCGGATCCTATAATAGCTATTTTTATTTTTTCCATTACTAAATTATGAGCATAGAATCACCAAGTGTGAGGAATCTGTATTTTTCTTCTAATGCTATTTCGTATGCTTTTTTGATAAGAGCACTTCCTCCGAAGGCAGCTGTTGCAAGGTATGATGGGGATTGAGAACTGTGGAAATTTGTAATGAGAGCGTTTGCTGTTTTAAATTCGTATGAAGGATAAAAAAATTTATTTGTCCATCCTTCATTTGGTTTTATTTTTCCGCTTACCGAGACGGAGCTTTCTAATGCTCTGAGAGTAGATAATCCAGCGGCAATAACTTTTTTTTTATTACTTATAGAATTATTTATGGCATCTACAGTATTTTCTGTTACATAAAATGGTTCTGAATCTATTTTGTGTTTAAGAATATCTTCTACTGCTATATCTCTTACAGTTCCCAATCCTAAGTGGAGAGTTGCATATTCCACTTGAGTGTTTTTTAGCTGTATTTTTTTGATAAGATGTTTTGTAAAATTGAGGCATCCACTTGGTGGGGAAAAAGAACCTATTTTTTCTGCAAATACTGTTTGAAAATTTTCTTTATCATTTTCGTCTGGTTCTCGCTCTATAAAAGAAGGAATTTGTGTTTCTCCTATTTCATCTATCAGTTGATAAAAATTATTTGTTTTTTCTTTCATCAAAAAACGTATCGTTCTTCCGCAAGAAGTAGTATTGTCCATTACTTCTGCTACGAGATTATTTTTAAAACATATTTTATTTCCCACTCGTAGTTTTCTAGCGGGATTTACTAATACGTCACATAAATAATCTATATGATTTAATACCCTTAAAATAATTATTTCTATGAGTATGTCTGTTCTTTCTTTATATCCCAAAAGTTTTGATTGTAATACTTTTGTATTGTTGAGTATAAGGCTATCACCTTCCTCTACATAATCAGTAATATCTTTAAATAATCTATGTTCTATTGTATTTGTTTTTTTGTTTACTACCATTAATCGTGATTCATCTCTATTAGGTAGTGGATATTGAGCAATTTGCTCTTTTGGGATGTTGAGTATAAAATCTGATAATCGCATATTGTATTTTTTTATAATATTAAGTATTTTATTTTCGATATATAAATAAATATAAATAAATACTAAAAAATGTATTTTATGCAATATAATTTTTTTCTTTTTATTTGATAACCTTATATAAAAAATGTATTTTTTGTTATAAAAAAAACACAAAAAAGATGTTATTGATCGGTTTTTAGTTTTTTTTGTATTTTTGATATTTGCGACATGGGTAACAATACATATAATTTGGTATTATGTTATTGTTTTTATTATAAAAAAGTGGGGTAGAGAGATTTAAAATCCTAATTCTTGGTAGATAATTTTATGAATAGTGGGTCTCACGTTCATATCTGAAATAAGGGAATTATTTCGTGTTGGGTGTACTCTATTGGATAAAAAGATGTAGAGAAGTTTATTTTCGGGGTCTGCCCAAACAAATGTTCCCGTATATCCGGAATGTCCGTAGCTACTGTGTGGGGTTTGACGGGCGACAAAATTTTTACAGTCACAGGAATCAAAAACTATGGGAGGTTTATCAAACCCTATTCCTCTTCTATTTCCGAGTTCGCAAAATTGGCAGGTAGAGAATTTTTGAATGGTTTGAGGGTTTATATATTTTTTTCCTCCGTATTTTCCTCCATTGAGGTACATTTGCCATACAACTGCTAAATCAGTAGCTTTAGCAAATAATCCTGCATGCGAAGAGATTCCGTTGAGTAAAGCTGCTCCTTCGTCATGGACTATTCCGTGGAGTGTTTGCATTCTAAAAAATGTATCTACTTCGGTAGGGATAATTCTCTGTATTGGGAATTTTTCTCCTGCATTGTAAGTCATTGTTTTTACTCCTAATGGGGTATAAAAGTTTTTAGAAAGGTATTGTTCAAAATTTTCTCCTGTTATTTTTTTTATAATATCGGGGTATAAATAGAAGCTGAGGTCGGAGTAAAGGTATTTTTTTTCTTTATTAAGTGGTGAGTTTTTTATTAATTTGAGGAGTTGTGGTTTATAATTTTTATAAAGGTAGAGGGAATCTGTTATTTTATAGGGGTAATTTTTGGAAATTTTAGTGGATAGGGTTTTGGCTTTAAAAGAGCCGTCTTTATTTTTTGCTTCTGTATGGAATGGTATCCATCCTTTTAATCCTGCTTGATGTGTAAGCATATTTAAGAGGGAGATATTTTTTTTATTGGAGTTTTTGAAATATGGGTAGTATGTTTTTAGTTTGCCGTTGAGGTCTATTTTTCTTTCGTCGTACAGTTTCATAATACTTGGTATTCCGGCGGTTACTTTTGTTATAGATGCGAGGTCGTAAATATCCGTAGGGGTTATTTTTTGAATACTATCGTATCTATGAAATCCATATACTTTATGAAAAAATATTTTTTGATCCTGAGCAAGTAGGACTTGTCCGCCAGGAAATGCTTTTTTTTGAATAGCGTTTTGCATAACACTATCTATTCTTGATTCTAATCTTTTGCTGTTTATTCCTATTTCTTCGGGTATTGTAAATTTGAATCTTACGTTTCCTTTTGTTTTTATACCCAATCCGTTTACATATTTTTTATGAAAGGTAACGGGGAGTTTTCCTGATGTGCTTATTCCTCCGAAGATTGCTTGTGCTGCCATATCTTGTGCTAGTATATGGTCTTGGTAGGTGGTTATTAAAACAGATGCTTTTTCAAAATTAGGTATATTAGGTATAAGATATGGGTTTCTGAGGGCGACGAGTATTGTTTTTTTAGAAGATATTATGTCTTGGGCAAAATCTAAAACTTCTTTGGAGAGTTGTTCTTTTGTATTGGCAATTCTTGCGCCTTGGTGTATTGCAAGGATTACACAATTTGTTTTTTGTGGGATTTGATTTTTTATATTTGTTATTTCTTGAATAGTTGCATTTTTTTTTAAAAAAAACTGAGGCATTTCCGTGTAGTCATTGAGTCGTTGTTGGAAAAAAGAGAATGTGTCTACCCCTAATGAGATAGATATAAGATTAAGATTCTCTAAATCATTGAGGGGGATACAATTTTTTTCGTTTTTGAGAGTAGTAATAGATTTTTCAAAAAGCATTCTGTTTAAGAGTTGAAAATCAGGGGTGTTTATTTCTTCACATACATTTTTTTCTGGTAGGGGGATCCATTTTGTTTTTTGAGAAAAATATTTTGCATATAAGATTTTACGACAGCTGGAGTCAATTTGTAGGATAGATATTTTTTTATTTTTTACTGCTTGAATGATAGTTTCAATAGAAGATTCTGTGTTTTCTACGAGTTCTAAAAAGTCATTTCCTGCTTTGAGTGCTTTGAGTGCTACTTCTTCGGGGGATATATATTTTGTAATGGCTTTCATATTCAGTGCGTCTGTGTAGATTATGCCTTTAAATTGCAGGGATTGTTTTAAAATATCTGTTATAATGAGTGGGGATGCTGAGGAAGGAATATTGATACTATCTATAAAGGGAAGTTTGAGATGTGCTATCATTACTCCTGTAATGCCTTCGTCAATGAGCTGTTTAAAGGGGAATAGTTCCATGGTATCTAATCGGGTAGAATTGTGGGGAATTTGTGGGATATCGTAGTGCGAATCTATATTAGTATCCCCATGTCCTGGGAAGTGTTTTGCTGTGGCTTGAGTTCCTATTTCTTCCATTCCTTTCATGTATGCTATGCAGCGTTTTGTAACTTCTTCTTTATTTTCTCCAAAAGATCTGTAGCTGATAACAGGATTATTAGGATTATTATTTATATCTGCGACGGGGGCAAAATTTACGTCTACTCCGGTTTTTTTTAATTGTTGGGCAATAGCATTTCCCATTTTTTTGATGAAAGAGATGTCTTCTATAGCGCCAAGTGTCATCTGAAAGGGGTAAGAAATACTGCTGTCTAAACGCATTCCTACTCCCCATTCTGCGTCCATGCAAATGAGGAGAGGAATCTTAGATATCTTTTGAAGTCTATTGAGCATCTTTACTTGTCTAGCTGGTCCTCCTTGAAAAACAACTAATCCGCCTATATTATATTTCTGAATAAGGTTTTGTAATTCTTTTTCATGAGAAGAATCTCTATTAGAGTAGGCGGCTATCAAAAAAAGTTGACCTACTTTTTCAGAGAGGGTCATCTTTTCAAGAACAGAATCCACCCATTTATTTGCATTATCAAAGTATATTTTTTGAGAAAAGTATCCCGCTTTATCCTGTGCATAAGTACGAATAGTTAAGAATATAAACAGGCACATTAAAAATTTTGTTTTCATAGTAATATTTTTTTAAGTTTTTAAAATTGATTATGATAATAAAGTAGAAAGTATCGGTATTTTTTTTGTTTAAATACTAAAATTTTGATAAGGCACCCCTGTTCCACTTTTGGGTAGGTGCTGTTGAGTGGGGTTATTCTTTTGTTACTACAAGCTTTAAATAATCCAACAAGCTTGTAGGAGTTTCTGCGTATGCTTCAAAAATGTTTAAAGCTTGTAGCTGCCCAAGATTACTTCCATCTCCAAATGAAAAATCTATTTTAGATGAAACTACTCTTTTTTCTGACCTTGAATCTTTTAGTATTTCACGAAGCATTTTAATTAAAAATTCCAATTCGTATTTTCCACGGAACATTTTATCCATTGTCTTACCTTTAAAGAGTTCCATTTTCTTTTCAACCAAAGAGTAATCTACTACTATAGCATTTGGGAAAGTTTCTTTTATCTTTTGAAAATCATACGAAGCATTTACTTTATCAAGACTGATGGTAACGAAATTATTTGGCAACTTATCGTCAAGCGTTACGCCTGTTTTAATATTTTCATTTTCCTGTCTCTCGATTAAGCAAGAGTACCAACTATTAAAAAGTAATACTGAATCGTGAAATTCCTTTTGCCTTTGCTCATATAGTTTCACTAACTTTTCAAAGTTAGAATCTGAGACTTCGGATAAATGAAATTCATTTGTCAAAATCTCTTTGAAAACACTTATTGAAACATATAAGTTTTCTACTGAGTAACATGGTGTTTCAAATATTGGAGGATTTTTGTCTCCTATAGTTGAGTTAAAATCTCTATCAATGAAGAAACCCAACTTATATTTTCGATATTCCTCTTTGCCTGTAATTAACGTATAAACGTCAAGAACCGATTGTTTGCCACCACATTTTACTGGGTAATAGTTTTCTGTAAATCTTTTGACTCTAGAAACGTAGTAGGCATTATCTTTACCTTCAAAAAAGCAAAACAAATGCTCTGGATTCTTTCTTGTAGCATTAGCAAATTCAGTAAATGCGACTTGAGGCTTATTCCTACTTTGTCTTAATTCTTCTGCATACGTCATTATTTCCCATTTACTTTTGAAGGTTTAACGTATTCATTCATTCCAACTGCAAATGAATCTAATTCATTATCAAAAATAAAAGGTGAATGTGTGACAGCTAAAAGAAAATCACATTTTTTTGAATTTAGAATATCAGGTAGTAGTTGTTTTTGCCACATCATACTTAAAGAGAGCTCTGGTTCATCAAACAAAATCAAAAATCTTTTATCCGTTTCAGACAAATAAACATTTGATAGCATAGAAACTATCTGTTTTTCTCCTGATGACAGATGCTTTAAGTCAATCTTGTCATCCGTGCGTGTAGATTTAATGTAAATTTTAATAGCACTTTCATCATAAAAAACGCTTTTATTTATTAGGTATTTGTTACAAGCATCTCTAAACGCTTTTACAGAATTATCCAATTCTTTCTGATTTTCATATAACTCAACCAGTTTTTGGAGAATTAAACCCGAAAGTGGGTCATTAAATTCTTTTTTTGCAACACTTTCTAAAACCGCATCTTTAATTTCTTTATCTAGATTTTTAGCCCTAGCAAAAATAATTGCCAAATCTTCATCGTTAATTCTATCGAAAATATTTCGATCAATCTCACTATTCTTACTCATAACTATTTTTAGAACATCCTTTAGAAAATTTGAAAGTCCTTCCTTTAATAGTGTTTCTATCTTGTTTTCGATTCTACTAAATGTTTTCTGTACATCACCCATTCCAAACTGAATAAGATTATTATCCTGATCAATTTTTAATTCA
>JASGCU010000009.1:0-6193 GCA_030053935.1 Chitinophagaceae bacterium | reverse complement strand
TACATCACCCATTCCAAACTGAATAAGATTATTATCCTGATCAATTTTTAATTCATCCTCTTCATAACCTAAATTATATAAATCTTCTTCAACTCTTCTATAGGTCGGGAAATACAAAATTTCTAGGCCTTTAAGTTCGTTAGAAATATCCTCTTTACATTTATCAAAATGAACATTAGAATGTTTATTTTCATTCATTTCTAATTCTTCAAATACTCTAAATACGTGATGAATAGGAAATTTTCTTCCAACGCGAGTATTTGACCTTATGTAATTGTCTTCTAGTCTATGCCAATTTTTTCTGTCTTTTAGGAATTTGTTCCTTAACATTTCAAATTGGGAGTATCCTATTTCATTTATAAGTTCCTTAACCATTGGATGCTTATACATTTTCTCAACCAGCTCATCAACTTGCTTTTTTGAAATTTCAATTTTCTTGTTATTAGCAAATGTAATTGTAAGATTCTTGAAATTATATTCGCTAAGTCTGAAAAAATTCTTAGTCAATGTAAAATAGAATAAGTTCAACACTTGAGTTTTACCTAAGCCATTTTCACCAATTAGAATTTTCACTTGGTCATTAAACGGTATTTTAATATCATCAGTCCCAAAAAGACCAATGATTTCGAATGATTGTATTATTCTCATTTCTTCTGTTTTAGCAAATTTACTGTTTTTATTTAATCACTTATATATTGTTTGTTGTATTACTGTTTTTTATCTTTCATAATCTCGCATAAAATCAAATATAAAAAAGTTCTTTTGTTTTTATTATTCCTTACATGTTTCTGAATTGTTTCAATATATATTTTTTATTTTCAATATTCCAAAAAAAACATAGTGTTTTACGTGAATTCTAAAAATTTAATTTTGGATATACTCCGAAAAGTCATTTTTACAAAACATTGAGTTTTTAAACTATTGATAATCAAATAATTACAAAATTATAAATGTATCAAAAGCAACTTTTCGGAGTGGACTCAAATGTTAAAGGTATGAATTTTTATGATATTTTTCTTTTTGCGTAATGTGAGTTATTTACCAAAAGATCTTAATTATTTGGCAAATAATGTCTCCTTTTTAAAAATGGATTAAAAAATATCAGGGAATTTTGAATTTGAATCTGCATTCGATTCGCTTTGAAGAGATTTTAGAACGTTTGTAAAGTTTTTTTATATGAGGTATTTTTTTTTTAGTTTTCCAAAAAAGAAAATGGTAATTAAAAAATAGAAAAAAAATAGAAAAAAACAAAAAATAGTATTATAATACAGTAATGTATAGTTAAAATATATTATCAAATTATTTAGGTGGGTTCTAAAAATTGATTTCTTGCAAAAAAAATAGTAGAGACCTTGCATGCAATTCTCTACTATTGATTTTTAAGGGGTACAGTTTTTAGGATTTGAATTTTTAGAACCCCTCTCCATTTATTAAAAATCAATTAAAAAACATGCTATGAATTCAAAGTCAATTATTACTCTCTTTTTTATATCAATAGTATTAGGTTTGCTTTTCATTACCTCTTCCTTTCAAGATGGGAAAATGTATAAAACTATTCCACCACCTTATTTAAAACAAGGTGATACCATTGCAATTGTTGCTACTGCAAGAAAATATAGCGATACACTCCTGACAGAAACAATAGCATTGATAGAAAGCTGGGGCTTACGTGTTAAAATTGGAAAAAGCGTAGGGCTATCAGATAATCAATTAGCGGGAAGCGACCAAGAGCGTTCTCATGATTTTCAAATACAATTAGACAATCCAACTATTAAAGCCATTTGGTGTGTAAAAGGAGGTTATGGCACAGTGAGAATAATTGATTCATTAGATTTTACCCAATTTAAAAAAAAACCTAAATGGATAATTGGTTTTAGTGATATAACTGTTTTGCATGCACATATTAATAATATGCATATTCAGTCAATACATGCAATAATGCCCATAAATTTGGAAAAATCTTCAGAAGAAGCAAAGCAAACACTTTACAAATCGCTTTTTGGCACACTCAAAAAATATGAAATTTCTACCCATCCAATGAATATATTAGGCAAAGCAGAAGGTGTGTTAATCGGGGGAAATCTATCCATTTTATATAATCTAACAGGGACACCCACAATGCCTGATTATCAAGATAAAATATTATATCTTGAGGATTTAGATGAATACTTATATCATGTAGATAGAATGATGATGAATTTAGAACGTTCAGGGGCATTAAAAAAAATCAAAGGAATAATTGTGGGGGGTATGACCGAAATGAAAGATAACACTATACCCTGGGGAAAAGATGCATATACAATTATAGAAGGTATTACTAAAAAATACAGCATTCCAACCATTTATAATTTTCCTGCGGGTCATATAGATGATAATCGTGCTTTGATTTTAGGAAAACCTGTAAAAATGGAAGTGGAAAAAGAATGTTCTACTTTAGTTTTTTTAGAGGACGAGTAATGAAATCTGCCTCTAAAAACTGATCTGTATGATATGTTGCGCTGCATACATCACAAATAAGATGCTCTCCCATGTGTGGGATTTTTTTTATTCACTGTCTATTGTATCAATCTCTTTCATTATCCTATCGGTTTCCGATAATGCTACTATTATTTTTTGATAATGCAGAATATCATCAAATGCTAATATGCGGTCTTTTCGGTCTTTGAGCCATTTTTGAGCTGGCTGATACCCGCCAATATAAAAGTTCCAAGCCAATCTGGGAACATTGTCAAAATATTGGGCATCGTTTATGTACACCCTCCCACGGTCATGGGAAGTAGAAACAAAGTGTGGTTTTACAACTGTATTATTGCCATCTACGGGATATTGTGTAATGTAATTTTCTACCACGGGACTTTCCAATAGATGTATTTGCCGTAATTCTCCGCCCCATTGTACCAATTGCCAAAAGGTTTCTGTATCTTTTGGATAAGGTACTCGCGGAAAATCCATTTTTAGAAATTCCTTGTATTTTTCACGATAAGCAGGCGAATGTAAAACGGCATAGATGTAATCTAAAATGTCTATTGGGGTAAAGACCTCCCCCAGCCCCTCCAAAGGAGGGGAGACAGCAAGATCATTGATTTGTAAATCTGATTTGCTATCAAGTTTTTCTTTCGTTTTTAATGCAACCAATTCAGGATTGGTAAATACTTCTTCGTTGGTAAATCGAATGACTTCATATCCTAATTCATGTAACCTTAAAGTTCTGATCTCGTCATATTCTTTTTGTCGCAAATGAACTTTTCCATCAATTTCAATAACCACTTTTTTACTTAAACAAACAAAATCTGTAATGAAATCCTCAATAATATGTTGCCTTCTTATTTTATACCCAGTTTTTTTATTTCTTAGATATTCCCAAATAACCTTTTCAGCTTCAGTTGGATTGTCTTTTAAACTATCTCTCATTTCTTTTATTAAATTGTAATGAGCTGGATTTGCAGTAATATAACCGACCCCTCCTAACCTCCCCTTCGGGGAGGAATTAAGCCCCTCCTTTGGAGGGGTTGGGGAGGTCTTTTCATTCCTAAACGTTAAACCCAATTTCTCAGCTATTTGCTTTACTATTGCTGCGTTTAGGTTTGGTGTTCTTTCTGTTGTTTTCCCGATGGTTTGTTGGGCGTTGGTTTCGGGGTAAAGATAAAGAGGGCTAACAACACCGCCTCCTCTATAAAACATGTTCAAATCAACAACGTTATTTGAAATGAATATTATATTCCAAGGCATGTCACCCACTACTTGTCCTTGTCTCCCCACAATTAAACAATAGTTATTCGGCATTGCCAAGTGCTTCATTACATTATATCTACTCCTATAGGAAGCAGGAACAGTTATCTGAGAATATGGATTTTTATTAAATGTTTCAATAAAATACATAGCCTTTTTACTAAAAGGTCTATATTCAATTGATTTAATATATTTAGAGTCTATTTCACAATCAACTAATTCGTTTAATTTATTTTTTAACTCTATTTTATTTTCCCCAATTAAAAGCTCATCATTCCCTGTAACTGTTCCAGTTACACCCGTAATTAGAATTTCATCTACTGAAAAACCTAATTCATAACTACCAATATTTTCTAATTTATTCGGTAGAAAGAAATAAAAGGGGCTTGATGGGACAATTTCTTCGTATCTAACTTCTTTAAATTCATTATTAATTAAGTAATCATATTTCATTTCTCTTAATCCTAAAAGTTCATGATAATATACCTTTGCTAATTCATTTTTCTTTTTCTTTCCTGTTTTTATGAAAATATTTATACTAACACCTTGTTGAATATCAAAAACATTTTCATCTTTTGTACCATCACTACTTTTTTCCTTCTTTTTAGAATTACCATGTAAGTCTAAGACGTATATTTCATCAAAGGAATTCATTAAATTCCAACGCATTCCTTTAAAAGTTGGATTAAATAAAAATCCATGGTCATTAATATAAGCCAATACCCCCTCTTTGTTTTTATCAATAAAAAATTGTCCAAATCTAATAAACTTAACATAATCATTCCCTAATCTATGTTTTTTTTCATTTATATTTAGACCATCAACAAATTTATAATCATTCGTTAATTTAGTTATCCATTCGCCATCATTAGATTTGAAACCAAAATACGGCGGATTTCCCATAACCACCATTACAGGCGTATCTCGTTTAATGTGGTTGGCTTCGTTTGCTTCGGTGCTGAGCCAATTGGCAAAGAGCGTTCCAGTGTCGGGGTGGTGTTCTTCTAAACTATTAGTAAGGAAAATTCTAAAACGTTGATTTGAGGTTGGTTTATAGCCCGTGTCGGTTAACAACATATCCAATTTTAAATATGCCATTGCATAGCTTGCCATGAGCAATTCAAAACCGTTGAGGCGAGGGAGCAGATGATTTTCTACGTAATTACTCCAAACACCTTGTTGCCCAACAAACTTTTTATGTATGTGTTTTACCACTTCGGCGAGGAATGTGCCTGTTCCTGTGGCAGGGTCGAGGATTTGCACTTTGTGTACTCTGCCCTGAAGGTCAGGGCTATTGATTTTTGAGGTGTCGGCTAATCCTTGTGGTAAATCAAATTCTGTTTTCAAAATATCATCAACGGCACGAACTATGAAATTTACAACAGGTGCAGGTGTGTACCACACGCCGCGGGCTTTGCGTAGTTTTGGGTCATATTCGCTCAAAAAGTCTTCATAAAAATGGATAATAGGGTCTTCCATTTTGGTAGCTTTTCCATAGTTTTTGAGCATTTCCTCTACGTTGCAAGCCAAAAATATGTTTATCAAATCGTCTACAACCCATTTTATGCGGTCGTCTACGTCTAAGCCTGCAATGTATCCGAATAGTTTTTTAAGGAATGGATTTGATTTTGGTATGAGTTCGTATGCTTCTTGTCTGCTAAAATTTTCCAAAGTAGGGTCGTGATAGCGAGCTGCAAACATTCCGTAAGCAATGGTTTGTGCGTATACGTCTGCAAATCCTTTTGGCGTAATATCGTGGATGAGAATTTGCTTGAAGGCATTCATTTGGTCTTTCAGCGTGCTGTTTTCGTTGTGGGTTTCATCACTTGTGAGTGCTTTTTCAATCACTTCGGAGAGCAATCGGGCTTTGCCTGCCATCATTTCAGCAAGTTTTTTTGATTTTGTAATGGTTTGCCCAATGTAAGTGCAAAAATCTTTTATCAGGTTTTCAAAACTTGTAAAGTTTTTGGTCAATGGCACAATACGACCACCCCGTCCTTCGGACACCCCTCCAGTGGAGGGGAATTGGAGTTCTGCAATAGCAATTTTGGTTACCAACTGTCCTTCCCGATACAGATGAAAATGAATATAATCGGTAAAAAAAAGATTATTTAATGATGCTTTATACCGGTCAAATTGTTCTTTGTTACCTGTTCTTTTTATTCCTTCCAGGTCATTGTCGCCGATGTTTTTTGCTTCTATAAATCCAATAGGAATATCTTTTTTGGTCAATATATAATCAGGTGCTCCGCAGGTTTGTCGTTTTGGCTCATTGGTAGCTCTTATGGCAGGTACTAAGCTTTCTATTAATTGTTGCAAGTCCCCACGAAAAGTATGCTCGGTTGCATTTCCGAGTTTATATCGTCTATTGATAGCATCTATGTATTCTTGTATTGTCATTTATTTTTGGTATATATTGATGTCTCTCTTTGTAATACTATCTCAATGGCTTTGGGCTGCCGAA
>JASGCU010000008.1:3666-50945 GCA_030053935.1 Chitinophagaceae bacterium | reverse complement strand
TTTTTCATTTTTTTTGTTTTTTTTTGCAATTTTTTATCATAATATCTTTTTTTTTGAAAAATAAAACAAAAATTCTCTCAAATAAAAAAATATTGCCAAAGTTATAAAATCTCTTCAAAGCGAATCGAATACAGATTCAAATTTAAAATTTCCTCATATTTTTGAATTCATTTTCAAAAAGGAGACATTATTTGGCAAATAATGTCTATTTTTTACTCATTGGGACATAAAATAAAAAAATCACGTTTTACAGCATGTTTTTTTACTCTATTGACTGATGGAGAATGTGGTTTATCAGATTTGTAATCTTATTCCTTTTTTATAATGTCTTTGCTAAAGTCCTTGAGATGAATTTTTTGAAGAATCACATCTCTTCCCTTTGCATATATCATAAAATATTCCATGTATTCATCATTATTTTGAGCAAAAATCTCTATATCGGTGTTTGATTCAATAGCATATTTATAAAATAGTCCTGTATTTTGATGAATAAGATATGATATATTCTCTTCTTTGTTTTTGAGGGTTAGAAAACCCATATCTGTATGGAAATGGAAATAGCGAATATGCATATTATTACCCTGAGAGAAGGGTAGTTTTGCTTCAAAAACCGCTTTTTCTTGTTGGTCTAAAAGGGTCACATTGTCTTTTTCTATTTTCGCATACAGAAGAGTATTATTTACTTTATCAGTGATGGTTTGAAAACGATTCTGTTTTGTTCCTCTATAAAAATTTTTGTGATATGCTATCTTTCCTTCCATATTTGCAGATACGAGTATGCCGTTATCTGTTAGCAGAGAGAAAAAAGTGTTACTTGCATTTTGTCCATCTGTGATATGAATAGGATTTGATATGGTGGTGTTGAGAAAAATCGGGAATCCTTTTATTTTTATTTTATTTTGGTTCAAAATATGGATTTCCCCTGTGATAGTGGTAGCGACTAAATAGAGGTTGTTTTCTACAAAAACTCCTGCGGGAGCAGCACTCATTTTATAAGGGAGTTTTTGCGGTGTCCAATCTTGCTGATTTTTTCCATCTCGTGTGATGCAAAAAATTAATCCGCTTTTATCTACCACTATATATTGGTATTCTGCATCTTTTTGTATCACCTGAAAATATTCTATATCGTTGTTATATGAAACGTTTATAGGGAATGGTGGCACAAAGGTTCCGTTTTTTTCTATGATATATATATATTTATGAGTAGTAAAAGCATACTGTTTTTTTTCATTGGGCAAATGATTTACTTCAAAAAAAGGGCTTGTTACCTCACTATCCAGAGAATCTTGCCACAGCACCTGATAATTATCTGATATGCTATGGAGTATGTATGTAGAATCTTGTGTCAAAAATTCTATGCTTCCATCGGTACTTTGAAAGGGAGTAGGTGCAGTTATGAGAGGAGCAGAAAAGTGAATTTGAAAGGTATCTGTAGCGTCTGTTGTTCCTTCTTTTTTTACAGTATCTTTTGAGAAAAGAGAAAGCACTGTGTAACTTTTTTCTTGAATATTATCCATTTGCAAAGACATTGCTTCGGTATTTTGAAAGAAAAGAGAAAACAATGCATCGAATTTTTGTTTCCATTTTTGTTGTATTTTGTTTTTTATTTCTCCATATATTTGGGGTATATTGACAAAATAATGGACATTTGCGGAAGCAAGATTTTTTGGGAGCATATTTTGGGAAGAGTAAGTGTTGCTGAAGGTTCTATCTTGTGATATGTCCTCTATCATTACTTTGAGAGTGAGTATATTATTAGCCGCCAGTAGATAATTATCGTAATAGGTATAGTGAAGGGTAGGGAATCCTTTCAATTTTTCTCCGAATAACAAGGCGGGGAGTTCTGCTACTTCTATTTTTTTGAGAGTGAAGTTCCGATAAAGTTCTTCATCAGTAGTTTTAAACTTATCAAAACTATTGGAGAAAAAGAAATTATTTTTTGCTTCTATAATAAGTCCGAGGGGGGTTGTTGTTGAATTATTGGAAGAAAAAGAGATGAATGCCACTTGATGTTGTATTTCTTTATGGATATCTTCTAAATCTATTTTATAAAGTGCTTCTAATTCTTTTTGTTTCTTAAGTATATCAGGAGCAGTATTTTTCCAAAATTCTTCCATTTGCATTCCCCATTGTTCACCTGATGTAAAGTTAAAAATAAGAAATGAGGTACTTCTCTGTGGTATAAGTTTTTGAAGGGTAAGTGGGGTGGATACATTATTTTTAAATCCGTTCCAATGAGCATAATTTTCTTTTTCAAAAAACATATATCCCGTAAAAAGAGAATTATGTTCCATTTTTTCCAATAGGATATGATGCTCAAATAGATGGGTAAAACCTATTTTTTTTTCGTCTTTCAAAGATATATGTGAAAATATATTTTGCAATTCTTTTGTATTAATAATTACATAGTCCTCAGGGGGTAAGGGACTATGAGAAAGCGAATATATATACCTCTCTTTTTTTTCATGTACAATAAGTGCTTCTTCTACTAAATATGATTCAAAACTTCCTATAAAAAAACCGTCTTTATAACTATAAAAAAAAGGATGGTTCTTATCTCTTCCTTGTATTTCTTTAATAATGTAAGTTCGAAATTTTCTTTCATGGGGGGAGATAACTTTTTTTTGTTTGATCGCCTGCAAAAAAGTAGATATTTTTTTTTCGCTCTCTTTCTGAGAAACAGAAAAAACAATCATTATATCAAACAGAATATCATTATTATAATGGAAAGATATAAGAACGGGAATGTCTACAAAAAAAGAATAAATCGTTTTTAGAAAATGAATATTATTTTCGGATGTGGTTTTGTTAAGCGAGGTATCGGACAGTATATCAGATAGCATGCTTGATTCTGCTGGTGTATTTTGTTTTTTATACGCTACAAAAGCATTTTTAGGAACAAAATCCCATTCATTTTGAGTATTATTTTGATTACAATAATACCATGTTCCGCCTGCAACAATAAATATTATTCCTATAAAAACCATAGATATATTCCGTCTTCTCATATCATTATAATTTTATTCTGTGGATATTACCTCTAATGTTTTTTGTATAAGGGTATCAATAGTTTTTTCTGGATTTTTGGAAAATGTATCTGATACTCTATTTGCTAAGATAGCATTAACGCTGATTGCTTTATGTCCCATCATTCTACTCATACCGTAATAACCTGCTGTTTCCATTTCCAAATTGGTCATTCTTTTATTTTCAAAAGTGTATTTTTCTAAAAAAGGGACAAGGTGTGAAAATCTATTATGTATTCTTAAAACTCTCCCCTGAGGATTATAAAATCCAGGTACTGTAATAGTATTCCCTTGTATGCAGTACGAAGAAATTTTTTTAAAAAAGGAATCATCTCCTTTTACGATATATGGAACAAAACCAATTTCTAATTTTTCTCGCATATCCTCAGCCCATCGTTTTTCAAAATCCATTTGAGGTATATCATAAAAAAAGCCAAGTGTGTCTAAACCAATAGCATATTCTGATACTAAAAAACTTTCTACGGGAATATCTTTTTGTAAACCCCCTGATGTCCCTATACGGATAATTTCTAGTGTTGTTTTTTCTGCTTTTATATTACCCGAAGATAGATCAATATTCACTAAAGCATCTAATTCGTTTAATACTATTTCTACATTATCTGTTCCTATCCCTGAGCTGAGCGCGGTTATTTTTTTTTTACCTATATACCCAGTATGGGTTATAAATTCTCGGTTCTGCATTCGAAATTCTATCCTATCAAAGTATTTACTTATTTGCGAAACCCTATTGGGATCTCCTACTACCAAAATAAGTCGTGCTATATTCTCTGATAAGAGATGTAAATGATAGATACTCCCATCCGCATTTAATATAAGATCTGTATTTTTTATTTGCATCTATTTTATAATCTTGTTTTTGTTTAGAAGTTGCTAAGAGAATGTCTTTTTTATGCATCCCTATAAAATCTCCTTTATATTCATAAATATAATCACTTCCATTGCCCAAATCAAAATAAATAATATTTATAGAATATGCTTTTTTAATCTTACTATATGTATCTCCATTATGTATATAACTCGTTATTAACTGAGAAACTCCATAAATCATTCTTTGAAAATAGTCATTCTCATAATTGTGCTGCAATTCTATCAAAATAAGCTCCTCATTCGTTGATTTTGCTAAAATATCTACCTTATTATATTTACTATCCTTGCTGTCTTTATTGCCCTCTCTCTATGATATTTTCTATAGTAATATCTATTTCCAATAATTCACTTAAAAAAACCTCTAGTATATCAAAATTTGCTTTATCTCTGAGCATCTTTTTCATCCCCAATCAAAATTTATTAACGTTCTACCCATAGTATTGTTACGTATTGTTTTTATAAATATGAACCCCCTACGAAAAGGTTGTTTTTTCGTAGGGGGTTCCATAATCTCTAAAAAATAATTTTTGAAAGAAGTAAATAATTAAAGAGTGCTACGAAGAGATGAAGAGTAGTTTTTAAACTCTAAATCTTTCAATGCTTTTTCTTTCAATTCGGGATTTTCTTCTATTGCTTTTTTGAGGTTTATCATAAGTTCGGATTCATTATTTAATCTTGCATAAGTAATAGCTATTAAGTAATAAGTGATAGCGTTATGATAGTTCAAACTCAGTGCATCGGCAAATGTATGCTGAGCATTAGTAGTTTCTCCTTTTAAAAGCTGAGCTAAAGCTCTATTAAATTTGGTTTCCATTGTTTCAGATGCTTGTGAAAGAGACGCTATTGCTTTATCATATATCCCTAATTTTATCTCAAGTATTCCTTTTATTGTATTTAAATTTCTCAGAACTTGCCCGTTTGGGTTTGTTACCTCAAATGCTTTATTTACTAAATCGTATGCTTTTTCAACCTGTCCTTGAAGTAAATATATATTGGCAAAATTTGTATATATCTCAGGTGTATTTAGTTTTTGTTTATTAGCTATCTCTAGCTGAGTTAATGCAAGTTCTATGTTGTTGTTTCTTTCCTCCTGTGTAGTTGCTGCTTTTGCTTTTAAAAGATAAATACTCCCTAAATTATTATGTGCTTCCCATGAGTCTTTTTTACTTATAGATGCCTTGTATATGAGTTCTTGTTCATCTATACTTGGGTTTACGTGTGCTCCGTATAAAAGTTCTTCATAAGAGAGTGAATCTGCATTTGCTCCTTGTGCTATTTGCTTAGACATTACTGCAATCGTTGGTAAACTCTTTTTAGATTTGAGAGTAAGAATTTCTGTTTTAGCTGTCCGAAGTAGTGGATATATCTTTCCTAATATATCAGATCTGTAATTTGGAAGTTGTTCTATTGCTTTTTCTTTTTCTTCAAACGTTCCATATCCGTTTATTATGTTTACTATACTTGTTTTTGTTGCTTCATCTAAGAGGGTTGTTGTTTTTAATACTTCTTTTAGATTTGCCCAATCTAAACTAATTGGTTTGAGAATAAATCTTATAGAATCAGATAGTCCCTTATAATCATATTTTTTCATGTTTTCGCGGTACCATTTTTCTATTGCTTTTGCTCTATTTTCGGATAGTTTTATGTTCTTTGCTTCCGTTCCTTCGGGAGAGTGTGTGCCAATAATAGTTACAGTTTTTGTAACATTTTTTTCTGCAATAAATGCTGTTAATCTTTTTCCACTTTCACCAGTTTTTTCTGATACTCTGAGATCGGCTTTCCCCTGTTCAAAGAAAAAATCTATATTTATAGGTATTAACTCATCTTGGTCGTTATAACCATGGTGAACAAAATTGGCATTTATTTCCGTTAGCACCAAAAGGGGAGTTGTAATAATACCATCTGCTATTTTTATTTTTCCCGTCTCATCTTTATATGCCTGAGGAGTTTTAGTAGCATCAATAGCTCTTGCTTGAATCATAAGAGTGCCATATTCTTTTTCAGGAGTATAATCAAAAACATAGTTTTTAGAATTTTTAATAGATGTGGACTCTAATCCTGGGTAATCACTTACTTTAAAATCAAAAGGAAGGAGTTCATCTGACTTGTTTCCATAATCATAAAAAGTTCTTATACTATATACTTTTCCTGCTTGAAGGAGCTTAGGTGGCAGTATTACAGACATATCAAAAGATACTTTACCGCCATGTAGCTCTAAAGGATTTGGCTTTACTGATATTTGTTTATTTTTTCCTGCTTCCAGCATAGAATCTAAAGACGCACATCTGGTAAAGAATAACCCTATTAATCCTAATACAACAATTTTTTTTAATCGCATCATTATTTTTATTTATTTGTATTTTAATTTATTAAATTAATATTTATTTTTTAACTTTACGCAATAATAAATAATTATTGTAATTTTTATTTTAATTATATTTTTTTTGTTTTTTTTTTTCTATTTCAACGAAAAATCAAATAATTATGCGTAACTTTTTATTATTTTATTTTTAATCATTAGAGTCCATTCCAAAATTAAAAAATTAAAATTATCAATATGCTTTTATCAGATTTTAAAAACAAACTTACAACGGTTACAGAAGTAACTTTTTTAAAACCAGACGGCACACCCGTCCCAAAACACTTTCATATTACTGAAGTAGGGCAAATCAATAAACGATTTATGGACTGTGGGGGAACTATAAGAAACGAAAGCGTGATTTCAATGCAACTTTGGGAAAATGTAGATTTTTGGCATAGATTAGAACCCAAAAAAATTATCACAATTATTAACCTTGCAAAAGATAAGTTAGGCATAGAAGACCACGAAATTGAAATAGAATACCAAAGCGAAACAATTGGGAAATATGGTGTTGTATTTAATAACGGAGCATTTAACCTTACAAACAAAAATACGGTTTGTATGGCAATAGATTCATGCGGTACTCATACATTTGAAAAAGTGAAACAACCCGCACCATCTTCTTGTTTACCTAATAGCGGTTGTTGCTCATTATGAAGTGTGTAATAAGCTATTATTTATTATTTTGGTAGTAATTCTGGCATGTAATCACTATTATGACTTTGATGCAAGGATTACCACTATTCATTTATTTATGTATGTGTAAAAATAAAATAGCATACAGTATTCAAAAAATATACATCTTATATGGTATTAGAAAAAGAAAAAACGTCTATAGGAATTTTTGCAGGTAATAATTCCTTAGATTTAGGAAAAAAAATTGGAGCGGCGTATGGGCAATCTTTGGGGAAATACTCCCTTAAAAGATTTAGCGATGGGGAAATGAGCTTTACTTACAATGAATCTATTCGTGGATGCGACATCTTTTTAGTCCAATCTACTTGTCCGCCATCTGATAATATTATGGAACTACTTTTTATGATAGATGCGGCTAAAAGAGCCAGCGCCCGTTGTATAAATGTAGTTATACCATATTTTGGATATGCGAGACAAGATAGAAAAGAAGAACCAAGAGTTTCTATAGCCGCAAAACTCATGGCTGACATCCTTTCTTGTGCCGGTTCACACAGAATTATGACAATGGATCTCCATTCAGGGCAAATACAGGGATTTTTTAACATTCCTGTAGACCATTTGGATAGCAATGGTGTTTTTATTCCTTATATAGAATCTCTGCAAAAAACCAAAGGTTTAGAAAATTTTGTGTTTGTCTCGCCCGATATGGGAGGAGTAACACGTAATAGAAGTTATGCAAATTATTTTCAGGCGGATATGGTTATTTGTGATAAACAAAGAATAAAAGCAAATGAAGTCCATTCTATGCAAGTCATCGGTGAGGTAAAAGGAAAAAACATAATCATCGTAGATGATATTATAGATACGGGTTCTACACTTTGCGCTGCCGCTTCTATTATTAAAAAGAAAGGATCCAAAAGCATTCGTGCTATCTGCACTCACGCAATTCTCTCTTCAGCCGATGCTTACGAGAAAATAGAACAAAGTGAAATTGAAGAACTTATAGTAACGGATACCGTTCCTCTCAAAAAACCATCTCCTAAAATACAAGTTTTTTCCGTAGCAGATATCTTTGCAAAAGCGATACATAATGTGGCTCATAACCTTTCTATAAGTTCGTTATATAAGCATTAAATTCTTTTTCTATTACTTTTACAAGAGTTTTTATACACTCTCATCAATAGAGGATACTGATACTGCGCAAATGATTTTTTGGATCAAATCTTTCGTAATGTTGTATTACAGGTGGGTTCTAAAAATTGATTTCTTCAAAAAAATGTTTGTAACTATTGATTTTTAAGGGACACAGTTTTTAGGATTTGAATTTTTAGGACCCCTCTTAAGAATATTATCATATTATTTTTCATTTTTTCTGTTTTTTATTTCATTTTTTCATTATCATTTATTTTTTTGAGAAATAAAAAAAAGATATCTCGGACAAAAAAAACTTTCCAAAGCGAATCGGATACAGATTCAAATTCAAAATCCTTTCATATTTTTTAATCTATTTTAAAAATGAATACATCTTCTTCCTAAAGATTGATATCTTTTCCCTGAAGATTAATATCTTTTGCCTTA
The DNA here is from genome assembly GCA_030053935.1 of Chitinophagaceae bacterium. NCBI lineage: Bacteria > Pseudomonadati > Bacteroidota > Chitinophagia > Chitinophagales > Chitinophagaceae > Chitinophagaceae bacterium. The sequence goes on along the minus strand of JASGCU010000008.1, from coordinate 42,455 downwards.
CTATGCACTTATTTTTATTATATTTTTGCATAAAGTGGGATAATTATTGTATTTTGGGAATGTTTTTTATATTGCGGAAAAAGACAATCAATACCATTACCAATATTATTTTCTTATGTATGTAAAAATGAACAAAAAACTGTATATAGAAAGCTACGGGTGCCAAATGAATTTCTCTGATAGTGAAATAGTGGTTTCCTTATTGACAAAAGAAGGGTATGAACCTGTTTCGGATTTTCAAAATGCTGATCTTATTCTGTTGAATACTTGCTCTATTAGAGAGAAAGCCGAGCAAACTGTGAGAAATAGGTTGCTTCATTTCCATCCACTTAAAAGACGTAACCCTGAGCTTCTCATTGGAATGCTTGGTTGTATGGCAGAAAGATTAAAAACGAAACTTTTGGAAGAAGAAAAGATTGTAGATATTGTGGTGGGACCCGATGCGTATAGAACATTGCCTTCTCTGATAAAAGAAGCGAGTGAAGGGAATAAAAGTATAAATACATTATTGTCCCGCGAGGAGACGTATTCTGATATAGAACCTGTTCGTTTGGGGTCAAATGGAGTGACGGCGTTTATTTCTATTATGCGTGGCTGTGATAATATGTGTTCGTTCTGTGTTGTTCCTTTTACTCGTGGGCGAGAAAGAAGTAGAGACCCCGATTCTATTATTCAAGAAGCGAAAAAGCTTTTTATAAACGGATATAGAGAGGTGACCCTTTTGGGTCAAAATGTGGATTCTTATAAATGGGAACCAGAGATCACCGACATGCAAACAAATGATGGATCTGCTCAGGTGAATTTTACACATCTTTTAGAAATGGTAGCACAAATACATCCATTGCTCCGAGTAAGATTTTCTACATCTCATCCAAAAGACATAACAAACGAGGTGCTCCATACTATGAGGAGATATGAAAATATTTGCAAACACATACATCTACCCGTGCAGAGCGGAAGTTCTCGCATCTTAAACCTTATGAATAGAACTTATAATAGGGAGTGGTATTTGGAAAGAATAGCATCTATTAAGCATATTTTAGGGGATGCATGTGGTATCTCTTCCGATATGATAACAGGTTTTTGCTCGGAGACAGAAGCAGAGCATGGAGAAACCCTTTCCCTTATGGACATAGTGAAATACGATTTTTCATATATGTTTTATTATTCTGAAAGACCTAATACTTTAGCTGCAAGAAAATATGCTGATGATATTCCTTTGGATATAAAAAAAAGAAGATTGCAAGAGATAATTCAGAAGCAGAATGAAATTTCTTTAGAACAAAATAAAAAAGAAATAGGGAAGACAGAAAAAGTATTGGTAGAAGGTACTTCTAAAAAATCTGAGGAGTATTTACAAGGAAGAACTTCTGCAAATAAGGTTGTTGTTTTTCCTAAAAAACAATTTATAAAAGGTGAATATGTAGATGTTCTTATAAAAAGTTGTACTACCGCTACTTTACTCGGAGAATCTGTTTAAATATATTTTTTATTTTGTCTCATATGAGTCATCACAAGGTTACACAGAATACAATAGCGTCTCAAAAAAAATAAATAACCAACCATGTTGAATGAACAAGAGCGATGCTCCTTATTTTGTGAGTATTTTAAGGATGTTATGCCAAATGCGACTACAGAATTGAGGTATACTAATGGTTTTGAACTGCTCATAGCCGTAGTGCTCAGTGCCCAATGCACTGATAAGCGTATAAATCAGGTAGTTCCTGCGTTATTTCGTGCTTATCCGTCTGCGAAATCGTTATCTATGGCTTCGTATGATGATATTTTTCCGTATATAAGGAGTGTTTCGTATCCTCATAACAAGACAAAGCACATACGAGATTTGAGTAAAATATTAGTAGAAAAGTTTCAAGGGGAAATACCGAGGACAAGAGAGCTTTTAGAGATGTTGCCGGGGGTGGGAAGGAAAACTGCCAATGTTATTTTGTCTGTCTTATTTGATGAGCCGACCATGGCAGTGGATACTCATATACTTCGGTTGTCTCATAGAATAGGTCTGGTTTCTTCGAATGCTCGCAATCCCTTACAGATAGAAAAAGAATTGGTAAACAATATTCCTGTGGAGCATCTTGCTCAAGCACATCATTGGCTTATTTTACATGGTAGATATACTTGCATTGCTCGAAAACCTAAATGTAATGAATGTGGTATAAAAGATATTTGTCTGTATTATTCACAATTACAAAATGGAAAATAATCGTTATTTATTGTTTCGTTTTTGTATTAAAATATTCATTCTATAACAGCAATTTTGCCAACGAGTACGGTACTCTCATCTTGTGAGGATACGAATACAAAATATACCCCTGGTTTTACGGTATTATTCTGTATATCTTTTCTATTCCAAGAAACATTACCTCCTATGGATATAGTTTCATATATCAAACGCCCGGTATTATCTGTAATTTTGATGGTAGCAGATTCTGTGAGGTTTGATATGCTTACTACTCCTTCGAAATGAGGAGGAACGGGATTAGGAAATATTTTTACACTGGAAAGTATTTTTTGGGGACTTATAGCATCGGATCGGTATGACGCAAGACGACCATCGCAAAGAAAAAATACTTCTCCTGTGTTATTATTTATTTCTATTTGAGATACATTATTTGATAGAAGAGGAGAATTGGTGGTTTGAAAATGTAAAAATTGCTCTCTATTGTTTTCATCTATAAGGTATACACCGTTTTCTGTGCCTATCCATTTTTTATTGCCTGCGTCTATTGCTATGGAATATGTAGAAAATTGATCTATTTCTATTGTATTGTTCCATGAAGCAGGTGTAAAAGAAATAGGTGTATTTTCAAATACACTCTCTATATCCGAAGCGGCGAGAAGTTTTTGGGAGGCGACTATGTATATTTTGTTTTTGTATCTGTTAGTATTGTTTTCATCTAATGCTATGTCTTGTATGCCGTATTTTGGCAATTCTATATGAGTGTTATTTTTAAATGTACGAGATCTTTGGTTTTCTATATCTATAGCTATAATTCGAGATGTGTTTATTCCCCATATATATCCGTTTTTAGAGAGCAACATTTTTTCAGAGTGTATGTTATCATTTGGTAAAAAATTGAGAACACTCCACTGTTTTTTTGTATCTCGTTTTATATAGATATTGTTTTCATACGTAGATATTATCCAATTGCCGTAAGAATCTACAATAGCAGAGGTTATAGCTAGGTGTGTATTGGGATTTTTGATATTTTCGGGTATGACAATGGGATATACTTGAGCATTTTTGATTTCGTATATCCCTTTTTGAAATGAAAAAATCCATCTTTCCCCTGTGACTTGATTTTCGGTCACTTGTATAATATTTTTTGGTAATGTAGTGAGAGTAGAATCATAATATGTCCATTTTCCATTTTCAAAAATGGAGAATTTCCCATGTGTATTGGTAGGTTGGATATCGTCATTGTAAGCACCGTTTACAGAAAATAATGTTCCTGTTTCAGAAATATGAAATTTCCATATATTTGGTAAGATAGTTCTTTGAGATACAAAAGCGTTTGTATTGTTTTCTGTTATTGCAGTTAATCCATTTGAGGGGGAGGAAAAAAAAATCTTTCGATTGACCTCTACAATATCTTTTATAGTATCTTCTTGTATAGTATTTACGGATAATTCATTTTGTTTGTTGATGGTATAATAAGTATTGTATGCTCCCGCAAATAAAAGGTTTTCGGTTGTTTTGAGAAATTGTATGGTGTTAGGAAAACGAGGTTCTTTTTTCCAATTTATTCCATTTTGATAGAAAAAAACTCCTATGGTATCACCTGCCACATATATTTTATTATCAAAAATAGTGAGAGAATGGAATTTTTTTTTCATAGCAGGGTTTCGTTTCCATACCCTGTAATCTAAAGGATTGGAGCCATCTTTGAGAGAGGCAGATATGAGTCCTTCGTTAGTAATAAGGTAGAGAGTATCTGAGTGGACAGTTCCTGCCAGTACGGGTATTTTTTCTCCTTTTTCTCCCAGTTCTTTATAAGTGTTTTTTAATCCATGGGTTTTTCTATCTATTTCTACCATTCCAAAATCTGTTGCAAAATAGAGAGACGTTTCGTTTGTAAAAATACTATTTATTTTTTTTGAAGGTTCGGTTTGGTAATCAAAAATAGCCCTAAAATTCTCAATATTTTGTTGAGTATAAAAAAAATCTACGTTTCCGCTTTCATACCCTATAATAAGAACATTATCCAAAACGTTGATAGATGTTATATAAGAGTCTGATAGTCCATTTTTTTTTGTGATATTGTTTGTTTTTTGAGAAAGCACGTCATACAGAATGATACCGTGGTATGCATTACTTATTATTTGATTATGGGAGTATTCTATATGGATAGATTGATTAAAGTCGTAATGTGTTTGCCATTCTCCTATTGCGGAGGTTTGTGATTGTCCCAATGCGGTGTACAAAAAAAGGAATGTTGGTATAAAAACAAAAAAAAATAATTGCATAGTATTATTTTATAACTAATTTATGTCCAATACTGTGATTATTTATGATGGCTACATTAGGATCGTGTTTGAGGTATTTTCTAATTTTTGTTATAAAGACATCCAAACTTCTTGATGATTGGTGGTTGTCGTTCCGCCATATTCTTGCAAGCATATCTTTTCTATCTATGTTTCTATTTATGTTTTGGCATAAAAATTTTAGTATGAGGTTTTCTTTGTTGGTAAGTTGTATTTTTTCTTTTGTTTTCGTGTACAGAAGTATCTGTAATTGGGTATCAAGAATATATTCCCCTACTGGAAAATTTATTAAATCATCATCGTTTTCCTTGAATATTCTTCCCGAAATGGTACATCGTCTTAAAACCGCTCTTACTCTTGCAGATACCTCCTCTATAGAGTATGGTTTTATTATATAGTCGTCAGCCCCTAATTCTAGTCCTTTGATTATGTCGTCTTTTGTATCTTTAGGGCTTAATAAAATAAAAGGAGTTGTTTTTTGCTCTTTTGACTTGTGTATTTTTTGTATGAGTGTATCCAAATCCGTTCCTTCCAAAGGGATCCCTACTAAAATAATATCGAAATGGTTGTTTTTTAGTATTGAGGGAATCTGCAATCCCACAGAGAGTTCTATTGTAACGTTCATATTTTTCTCTTGAAAAAAATGGGATAAACTACCCCCTAATTCTTTATCTTGTTCTATTATCAATATATTGATTTTTTTTACTTCTACGTTCATTGGTTGAAGAAATTATTTGTATATTGTTTATTATTCGGTTTGAAAAAAAAACATAATGTTTTTTTCTAATCTTTGTTGCACTTCCATTATATTGAGTTCATATCCCAGTTCTTGTTTCATAGAGGTTACTTCTCTATGAGTAATACCGCAAGGGATTATGTGTTGAAAATACTCGAGATGAGTATTTACATTTAGGGCAAGCCCATGCATCGTTACCCATCTGCTGAGTTTTACTCCCATAGCACATATTTTTTTACTGTTGAGAGGGTTTTCTGGTTCTGTCCAAACACCTGTAAATTTGTCCATTCTTCCCGAAGTAATGTTAAATTCTTTCAGTGTTTTAATAACCGACTCTTCCAAAGTTCTCATATATTTATGAATGTCTGTAAAAAAATTATCTAAATCTAAAATGGGATATACTACTATTTGTCCTTCACCGTGAAAGGTAATATCTCCTCCTCTATTTGTTTTATAAAAACTTATATTTTTTTCTTGTAAAGCACTTTCAGGTATTTTTAAATGTTCTATCTTTCCGCTGGTGCCTAATGTATATACATTGGGATGTGAGCAGAATAGTAAATAATTAGGAGTCCGTTCTTTTTGATTTTCATCCATGTCTCTATTTTTTATTTTTTGCTCGGTTATTTCTTTCAGTTTTTTCTCTTGAAAATCCCAAGCTTCTTTGTAATCAATACATCCTAAATCGATTACTTGTATTTTTTTATTGCGTTGCATTATGATGCGATATTTTGTAATACGGTACTTCTTAAAACAATATACTAAAATTATTATTGTATATAGGTTTCCAAAAAAGAAAACCCCCATGTGGTTTCTAAGGTTATTTTTTTTATACAAGCGGGTAGAAGTATCACGTCTCCTGTTTTAAAATAAAGTTCCCCTCCATCCCAAATAAGATTTCCATCACCACTCATACATACATATATCACAAAACTATCTAAATAATGATAATCTCTATCTATATTTTGGTCACTGTGAATTTTATTCACCGTAAAATAAGAGCTTTTCAAAAGATGGATAGGTTCATTTCGTTTATTTTGGTAGAGGGTTTTATAGGTTGGATATGTTTGGTAATCCATCGCCTCTAATGCTTCTTCTAAATGCAGTTCTCTTTTATTCCCATGTTCATCTGTTCTATCAAAATCATAAATTCTGTATGTATAATCAGAGGATTGTTGTATTTCTATAAGAAAACAACCCGCACCAATATAGTGTATTCTCCCGGCGGGTAAATAAAATACGTCACCCTCTTGTACGGGTTCTGTATTTAAGACGCTCATTATTTTTCCCCTCTCAAAGTAATCTAAAAACTTTTCCTTATCCATCGTTCTATTAAAGCCCGTAACTATTTTAGCATCGGTATCCGCCTGCATTATATACCACATTTCTGATTTTCCTGATCCATTGTGCCTCTTTTTAGCAAGTTCATCATTGGGATGCACCTGTAAAGAAAGGTCTTGCGTTGCATCTATAAATTTTATGAGGAGAGGGAACTCATCTCCATATTTTTTATATATTTTTTTCCCTAATAATTGCTCTTTATAGAGAATTATGATCGTTTTTAAATCTTTACCTTGGAGCTTACCTTCTAAAACCGTAGAAACATTCCCTTCTATTGCTGATATTTCCCAGCTTTCTCCGCAATGGAGCATAGATGGAACATCTTTTTTTAATATATTTTTTATTTTTTCTCCTCCCCATATCTTTTCTTTATATATGGGGTTAAATTTCAATGGGTATAAGCGATTCATATAAGATTATGTGTATGTAAAAGTAGTGTATATGCTTTTAGAGATTATTTTCTTGTTATCCTAACTCTTTTGGCAAATTTACTAATTTTTCCAATTTTCTATAGAATGTTGTACTTACTCCGTATCCATGTTGTTTTTTTGTATGAGTTTTGCAAATTTTCTCATAGTTTCATGCTTTCTTCTTTTGGTGAAATGTTTGTTTGATGGGCTATGGGGGTTTCATTCCTCTCTTTATGGAAATAAAAAAGAGAACAACCCATCAATACTTTGTGGTTTTTATAAAAGGGAGAGAAAGAACATATCTAAATACCAGGGAGAAAGGATATTATTGCAGTTTGTATACTATATGGTGTTTTTGGAAGTTCATCTATTCCTTCTAATTCTTCTATTTTATCCGCTTATTTGTATCTATTTTCTCAAATCATTTACTAATGCCTGTGATATAGAGCCATCTACTAAAAAATAGATGCTATCACAAACTAAATATATTAAAAAATTAACTAATAAAGATAGTACAAGACCGTTGCGGAACTAAATTAAAAAATCTACTCATTTCTATAAAAATGAATCATAGAATGACTCAATTATATAAAATAAATAAAATTTGCTTATTTTGGTAACTCATCTTACGCAAAAATATAATAAAATTTCATACCTTTACCTTTAAAAAATGTTACAATAATTTTTTTGAATATAATGTTTGCCTAAGATGGGTAATTTATGCAGAGACCTAATCTTATTGTTAAAAAGCATTAAAAAAACAACTTGTACAAAAAACACACATTAGTATCTAAAAATTCATTTTTTAGACGATCATACATAAAAATTATCAGATAAATAGTAATAATTTAGATAATTATTATAATAGACAACCTGTTTTTAGAAATATTCTCAAAACAAATAAAATGAACTTCAAGACCATAGTATTCGTAAAATAAAATATTCGTTTTTTTACGGTTTTAATTCGCAACAGTCTCGATTTTGTATCATCATTAAAAACACATAAAAAAAAATATGGAACATTATAGTTTTTGGTCGGTAGTTCCACCGATTGTAGCGATTATTTTAGCGATATGGACGAGGCAGGTCTTTGTGTCATTGTTTGTAGGAATCTTCTTAGGGTTTATTATTATTCACCAAGGAAATATCCTCCAAGGCACTCTAGATTCCATAGAAAAAATAGTAGACACTTTTAAAGATGCAGGTAATACACGCACAGTTATCTTTACTCTCTTGATAGGTGTTCTTATTGCTTATATCCAACGCTCCGGTGGTGTAAATGGATTTATCCTGTTTATAAATAAAAAATTAGATACCATCAAATCAAAAGATGAACACAAAAAATCTTTGTATGTTAGATTATTTGCTGTCTTAGTAGGGATGCTTATTTTTGTGGAGTCAAACATCTCTATTCTTACGGTAGGAACTTTATTCCGCCCCCTCTTCGATAAATTAAAAATATCCCGAGAAAAATTAGCATATATCTGCGATAGTACCTCAGCGCCTTCCTGTATCCTCATCCCATTTAATGCATGGGGGGCATTTATTATGAGTTTACTTATAGCACAAGGACTTACAAACCCCTTCGAAATACTCTATACATCCATAATCTATAATTTTTATCCCATAATAACTCTCTGTATGTTAGTTATTGTCGTGATAACAAATAAAGATATTCTTTCTATGAAAAAAGCAGAACGAAGAGTAAAAATAGAAGGAAAAATTATAGCAGACGGATCTACTCCATTGGTATCTGAAGAAATAACCATTATTACTCCACAAGAAAAAAAAACTCATAAAGCATATAATATGATAGTGCCTCTCTTCGTTATGGTAATCTCTATGCCACTATTTTTATTCTATACGGGAATGAAAAATGCCCCAGCTAATGCAGTTTCCTCTCTTTCTATTTTCGATATTATTTCTTATGGTTCAGGTTCCGCATCCGTTTTATATGCTGTTATCGTAGCAATTGGAATCTCCGTAATACTCTCTCTCTTTCAAAAAATAATGTCTTTCCAAGAGATGATAGACCTTTCTTTTAAAGGAATGGGAGGTATGATATCTATGGCATTATTGATGGTATTAGCATTCACCATAGGAAATGTATGTAAAGAATTAGGAACGGGAATCTATGTAGCGGAAATAACGAAAAGCTGGATTTCTCCTGCATTTTTACCTGCAATAATTTTTGGAGTAGGGAGTGTAATTGCCTTTGCTACAGGAACTTCTTGGGGAACTTTTGCCATTATGATACCTATAGCAGTCCCTTTAGCAAATTCCTTAGGCATAAATATACATATAGTGGTAGCGGCTGTTTTAGGTGGTGGGGTTTTTGGAGATCACTGCTCACCTATTTCAGATACAACTCTTATAAGCTCTATGGCATCTGCGTGTGATCATATAGACCACGTCAAAACACAGATGCCATACGCCCTTATATCTGCTCTTATTGCTTTTATTTTTTATGTTTTTGTAGGAATTGCAATGTAAACCGGTTGCACTGCCTTCAATCCGATACTTCTTTTTTCAAAATCCAGTTTTGTTTTTTTCTGTCAAAATTTAATTCGGTTTTTTTGTCAAAATCACGTTTAGAATAGAAGGTTATTCTCTATAATCGCATTCAACCAAAGTCCTCAATTATCTCTTTTAAATCGGAAAAGTTATATTCTTCAATTTTTCTGTTTTTGAAATAGAACGAAAAGGGATCACCATCCCAATCTAAATCTGTAAATGGTTCAGTTGTAATTTAAAAAAAATGAATACATCAACTCATACTGTCTTTGAATGTTTAGTTCCATTTTATCTCAAAATTTCGTTATTTACTACTGGGTTACTCATTTGGCTGAAAATGTCTTGAAAACCTGCCTCTTGTTTCTTTTGTTGAATAAATTCTAATCTATATTCGTCTTTTATCTTTCCATTGTTGTCTAATCTATCTACAATCATTTGATGATATTCAGAATATAGATCACAACTTATATAATTTCTTTTTATTTGCTTACACCGTACTAATTCAGACCACTACCGCAAAATAAAATAAAAACATCGTCTTCTTCCATTCTACAAGATTTAATAAGCATTTCTACTAAATCTAATGGGATTTGGCAAGTATGAAAAGTATTCTCTTTTGAAACGTTCTTAACTAAACCATAATAAAACCAAGAGTAAGGCATCCGTCCTAAATGTCCCTCCGCTATACGCTGTTTTATACGTTTATCCGTTGGATTTTGATAGGCTACTGCTACGTTATCTTTGTAAAAATTATTTTCTTTACTTTTAGTAGCATGTAGAATAGACCAGACCTATATGATATTTTTAGTTTTTCTAAATGAAAAAACCAACTATATTATGAGTGGTGTTTTATATATTATTCTGTAACACCCTCTATCACATTTTTAAGATCTACTCTCTGACCATCTTTATAAGGAACAATCCATGCTTTTTTTACGCCCATTTGTCTCAAATACTTTTTGAGTTTATCAGCATTTGAATAGGCATTTTTTAGTCCTCCGTATTCTTTTTCACCAAATATTCCTAATACATATTGTATAGATTCGTCTTTTTTATCAGAAAAAATAAATGGTTGATTTTGGATGATTTCTGTTATATCTTTAGATGCGTATGCACCTATTTGTACATAAAATACCATACCTGGTCTTTGTGTAATAGATCCGCCTCCCATAGGTCTATTTTCTAATTCTTGGTTTTTTGATTTGAGATCCGATTCTGATTTTTGCAATTGCTCTATCAAAGATTTCCATTCAGCTATTTGTGACTTGTAGGTTTCTAATTCTGCTTCTTTATCTGTCATTTGCTGTTGGTATACAGATTGCTCTTGCTTACATTTCTCTAATTCTGCTATGGATTCATCAGCGTTTTTTACTCTGTTAATAAGTTCTTTGTATTTTAATGGATCCATTTTATCTTTTTCTTTTTCCCATTTTTTTCTTTCTGCTTTTTCTGCTTGTTTATTTTTTTTGCTTTGAGCAAATATTTCAGAGGATGATAATGTGAAAAATAAAAGTACTACTATAAATATATTTCTCATGGTTTGTATTTTTTATGTTTATATTGGTTAAAAGTAATGAATTGATTATATATTAAATTTATTAATTTCAATGGATAGTTCCTACCATATTTTGGGGGATAACCCATGTATCAAATTCTTTATCGGTAAGGATGTTAAGTTCTATTGCTGCTTGTTTTAATGTTTTATTTTCTTTGTGTGCTTTTTTAGCTATTTTCGCTGCATTTTCATATCCTATATGTGGATTTAAAGCGGTTACCAGCATAAGAGAGCGATCTAATTTATTTTTTATTTCAGGAATATTTGGTTCTATTCCTATAGCACAATGTGCTTGAAAAGATACGCATGCGTCTGCAAGTAAATTTGCAGAATGTAAGAAATTAGCAATAATAAGAGGTTTAAATACATTGAGTTGGAAGTGTCCGTTCATTCCACCAATAGTAATTGCAGTATCGTTTCCTATTACTTGTGCACAGACCATTGTAAGTGCTTCGCTTTGTGTAGGGTTTACTTTCCCTGGCATTATGGAAGAACCTGGTTCGTTTTCGGGTATGAGAATTTCACCGATTCCACTTCTGGGTCCCGATGCTAAAAGTCGTATATCGTTCGCTATTTTTGTTAATGTTATAGCTGTTTGCTTTAAGGCACCTGAAGTTTCTACCAAAGCATCGTGGGTAGCGAGGGCTTCAAATTTATTTGGAGCGGTTATGAAAGGGATTCCTGTAAGTTCGGCTATTTTTTTTGCTACTAATTCGGCATAGTTTTTGGGAGCATTTAATCCTGTACCTACGGCTGTTCCCCCTAAAGCTAATTCCGAAAGATGGGGTAGCGTATTTTTTATGGACCTTATTGCAAAATCTAATTGGGCTACATAGCTTGAAAATTCTTGTCCTAAGGTAAGAGGAGTGGCATCCATGAGGTGGGTCCTTCCTACTTTTACAATGGTCATAAATTTTTTTGACTTTTCGTGGAAAGTTTCTCGGAGGTTTTCTAAAGCAGGAATAGTTTTTTCTTGCAGAGATTTGTAAGCAGCTATGTGCATAGCTGTCGGAAAAGTATCATTAGAAGATTGTGATTTATTTACATCATCATTGGGATGGATAATTTTTTTTTCATCGGTGAGTTTTCCTCCATTTATAACATGTGCTCGGTTTGCTATTACTTCATTGAGGTTCATGTTTGTTTGTGTTCCCGATCCTGTTTGCCATATAACTAATGGGAATTCATTGGTGAGTTTTCTTTCTATGATTTCATCGCATACACGAGAGATAAGGGTTGTTTTTTCTAAAGAAAGTATTCCTAAAGAATGATTGGTGTATGCTGCTGCTTTTTTTAAAATAGCAAATGCCTGTATTACTTCATCAGGCATAAGAGCAGAGGTGCCGCCAATTTTAAAATTATCTTTTGATCTTTGGGTTTGTGCACCCCAATATTTATCTTTTGGGACTTGTACATCACCCATCGTGTCTTTTTCTATTCTGTATTCCATATCAGATTTTGAGATTTAATAAGTAATTTGTAATGTTGCTAGTATATCTATTTTGCAATAAATATATACATATATTCCATATTATTACACTTATTTATTACAAATAATTATTTTTAAGATAAAATATTTCATTTTTAATAAAAAAAATGGAATGTATCTGTTGTACTTTAAATTGTTGGGAATAAAACAATTACTTTTTTAACCCAATGTAAACTTTTTATGTATTCTAAAGAGGTGGGACGCATAGGGGTATCTATTTCAATGATGATACAGGCAAGGTCGTTCTTACCTCTTCGAGATACGGTCATAGTTGCGATATTGCAATCATCGTGTGCTAGTATATCAGATATATAAGCGATACTTCCTCTTTTATCTTCTGCCTTGATAATAAGGGTAATAAGATTGGCAGAGAAATCTGCATTAAATCCGTCTATTTCTGTAATGCGTATCACTCCTCCTCCTCTACTTTCTCCTAAAACTTCCACATTTTCTTCTTCTCGGGTGAGATTTAATCTAATGGTATTCGGATGAAATGTGAGAGCATTTCCTATTGCTTTAAATGTGTATTTTAGACCTTTTTCTTCAGCAAGTTGATAGGAGTTTTTTATTCTCGCATCATCAGTGTGAAATCCCATAAGCCCTGCTATAATGGCTTTATCGCTCCCATGCCCTTCGTATGTATGTGCAAAAGAATTATAAAAGGTAATTTCGGCTTTTTGAGGAATACTTCCTAATACATTCATAGCCGCTATTCCTATCTTTACTACTCCTGCTGTATGAGAGCTGGAAGGTCCTATCATTATTGGTCCTATCATATCAAATATACTACTTTTTTCACTCATTGTTTTGTTTTTATAGAAGAGCCCTCTACAAGAATCGAACTTGCGACCTACGCTTTACGAAAGCGTTGCTCTACCATCTGAGCTAAGAAGGCATTATCCCAAATATATGTAAAGAGAGGTTCTGTTTTTATAATAAACGACTTATATAGTTCTGAAAAATTTATTATTATTTACCAAAAAATAGTACCTATTTAGCAAATTTAGATTCTGAATTTTTTTGTAAAAAATGAGCAATGAATGCTTTTATATCTCATGTATTTTCAGATGTTTCTATTTTTTAAATATTTATACAAATATACTAAATTATTATTTTGTTTATAACAATTTTTCATAAAATGTTAAATGGTTACGTACATTAATTACGTTTTAAAGAGAAAAATATATTTGCTTTCAAAAAACTTTTGTAAGTCCTCTAATCTTTCACAAAATAAATTGGATAATTAATAAAAAATTCCGGTGGAAAACATGAGTTATTTTACTATCTTGGAGTTATTTTATGAAAACAATATAATTTTAGAACAATTAAGTAATATTCCATATCATTCAAATGAGATGCCGTATTCTACAAATAAGAAAAAAAAATGGGGTTAAGATGCAAAGTTGTTTTGATGGGGTATACTAAAAAAATGACTAGTCGTTCATAAGTTTATACACGAGTTCTTTCATCATTTCTCTCTCATCCGCTGTGCCTCCTGATATCCCTTTCATTTTGATATCTGTTTTGTGCAAAACATCAATATTTTGTATTATTTTTTCAAAGGAATATCGGTTACATGCGGCTTTGTATTCGGCGAGAAAGTAAGGGGATATACCCATAATTTTAGCAAGTTCTTGGTCTCCATTCTTTCTATTGTAATGGCAGAGCATCATTTTGCAGAAAAAACTAAATAAGAGAGCAGTGAGCATAATGAGGGAGTGATTTTTTAGGTCGTCACTCAAATAATTAATAATTTGATTTGCTTTGAGGTGGTTTTTTTGTGCAATTGCTTTTTGCAGTTCAAACTCATTAAAGTCCTTATTGATGCCTACATATTCTTGTATATGGGTTTCATTTATTGGAATATTTGATGGGATATTGACTCTTATTTTAGCGAGTTCGTTATCTATTCTGGTGAGGTTTATGCCAATATTTTCTGCGAGTATGTGTGTAGCTTTGTCTGTAATTTTGAGGTTTTGTTCTTGGGCAATTTTACGAATCCATAGAGGGAGTTGGTCTTCGTATATTTTTTTTTCATCCAGTACTGTCATCTTTTTTTCTATCAGTTTTGTAATGTTCTTTCGTTTGTCTAGGGTTTTGTATTTATAACAAAAGACGAGTATTGTTTGAGTGTTGGGGTTATTTAGATATTTTTCAAAATAGCCATCTGCTTTTTCTGTTCCAAAGTCGGAGATTTCTTGTGCTTCTTTTATGAGGAGGAGTTTTTTTTCTCCCATCATGGGGAATGATTTAGCTCGTTCCAAGATTTCTATCATTTTTACTTCTTTTCCATACAGTATCGTTTGGTTTGTATACTTGTATTCTTCGGGGATTGCTATTTTTTCTATGAGGGAAGCGATAAAATCTATAAAATAAGGTTCTTCTGCTTGGAGCCAGTATAGGTTTTCGAACTTATTTTTTTTACAGTCCTGTATAATGGATTCATAGTTTTGGAGCATTTTTCTGTCTTATTTTTAGAAGTGAAATGGTGTTTCTAATTTTGCAAAAGTATGTAAACATTTATCTTTTTCAGAGACGATGCATTGGGATATTTGGGTTTCCCATTTAATTTGTAAATCGGTATCGTTGAAAAGAATCCCTGATTCATGGGTGGCAGAGTACAGATTATCTACTAAATAAAAAACTTCTGCTGTATCACTTACAACCAAAAACCCATGGGCAAATCCTTTTGGGATAAGCAATTGTTTTTTATTTGTTGCAGAAAGGATAATACTGAAGTATTTACCATAGGTGGAGGAACCTGCTCTTATATCAATGGCAATATCTTGTATTTCGCCATTCAATACTCGCACAAGTTTGGTTTGCTCCATAGGAGGAACTTGAAAATGTAAGCCACGGAGGACGTGTTTTTGAGAATACGATTGATTATGCTGCACGAATAAAAAATCTGACCCAGTGTGTTTTTTAAGAACATTTTGATGAAAACTTTCAAAAAAATATCCCCTCGAATCATGAAAAACTTTTGGTTCTATAATAAAAAGACCTGGAAATTCTGTTTCTTGGATTATCATTTTAAAATATTTATTAAATAATTACCGTATCCACTCTTAATCAATGGAATAGCTAATTTTTGAAGCTGTACGGAATCAATATATCCCATATTAAATGCCACTTCTTCTATGCATCCAATTTTAAGCCCTTGTCTTTCTTCTATCACTTGTACAAACTGACTTGCTTGCATAAGAGATTGAATGGTGCCTGTATCTAACCATGCGGTTCCTCTATCTAATATGGCAATAGATAGTTTTTTCATCTCTAAATATTTTTTGTTTACATCTGTTATTTCCATTTCACCTCTTGCGCTTGGTTTGAGGTTTTTGGCTATTTCTATCACAGAATTATCATAAAAATATAAACCAGGTACCGCAAAATTGGATTTGGGGTTTGTAGGTTTTTCTTCTATAGAGATTGCTTTTTTATTTTTATCAAACTCCACTACTCCGTATCTTTCAGGGTCTTCTACATGTTGCGCAAAGATAATTCCTCCATCGGGGTCATTTAGTCCCTGTAGCATTTTTGACATTCCTGATCCGTAAAATATATTATCTCCCAATATAAGAGCAACTTTTTCTTTTCCTATAAATGGCTCTCCAATAATAAATGCTTGTGCTAAACCTTCGGGGTTTGGTTGCACTGCATATTCAAAATGGCATCCTAATTTTTCTCCATTTCCTAATAATTTTTGAAACACTCCGATATCATATGGAGTAGAAATGATTAATATATCTCTTATACCTGCTAACATCAGTGTGCTAAGCGGATAATATATCATTGGCTTATCATACACGGGTATTATTTGTTTACTGATAGCAATAGTAATAGGATATAAACGGGTTCCCGAACCCCCTGATAGAATAATTCCTTTCATTATTTTTTTTATTATGAATATATAGATTAAATCTTCTCTTGCGAGGAAATTATTTACTGTTACTAAAAAATTGAACCCTCCGAAAATTCACTTTTGATACAGCTTGAAAACTCAATATTTCTGTAAAAGAGAATTTTCGAGATATATCAAAATTAAAATTTAAAGAAATACATACAATGCAATAGTAATATTTATTCAGTTATTTTTTTAATACTGTATCTAATTCTGAAATCATTGGTCTTACAAAGAGATTGCTATCGGGGTATGTATTTTTAAAAATAACATTTTCGAAGAGGACAGATCCTCTAGATTCTTGAATAGTGTCGTTACTCCATTTATAAAAAGTATAATTCCGAGGAACTTTTATGTTCTGTATCTCTTGCCATGTATCGTATACAAGGGCATTATATTGGGAAGATGCTTCTTGTGTAAAATAAGTAGCGGTATAGTTTATAAAATCTAATTGTCCATTTTCTTTTTGTATATAGAGAATGTATTCATCTTGAGGAGAGTCACCCACATTATGTTCGTATTTTATAGATACGGGAGTATAAAGAGTATTTTGGAATGTTTTTTCAGGTAAAGAAGTATACTTAATTCCTGGATCTGTGAGTATAAAAGGGAAGGAAAAGAAGTAAAAATGAAGGTTATGGTAAAACCTTGGGTGTGTTCCTCCATATATTTGCATATTTGGAGATACCCATACATTTTTTCCATCAAATCCAATACTATAAGAGCTGTCGTGTGTAGAGATGAATACTTTTCTGGTTTCTAAATCTATAATATGATGCTCTTTTTCTATATCAAATTCAACAGATTTAAAAGATTTCCAAGTAGAAACCCCACCGTAGTAATCTAAACATTTTTGTAATGAGGCTGGAATATTATTTTCCAAATTTTCTTTTTGGTTTTTTGTTGCGCAGCTCATAAGCATAATAGAGATAAAAATATAAATATATGTTTTCATAGTTGAATGAGTTGAAAAATTTTGTATTTGTAATAAAGTATTACTTGTTATTGAGCTATAGATGATGTTGGAAATGAAAGTATCTTTTAATACTTATCTACTACACTTATGGAATATTGTATTTCTATATCTGTATTAAGGCTTGCTATAACACTACAATATTTTTTAACAGCTAAATCCATTGTTTTTTGAGATTCTTCTTGTGTTGCATCGGTTGAGAAAAGAATATAATTGATAGATATGGATGTAAATTTTTGGGGATATTCTTCTCTCCTGTCACCTAATACGGTTGCTTGGAGGTCGTGTATGTTTTTTCTTTTTTTTTTCATCATAGTGACTATGTCTACTGCTGCACAAGAAACAGCTGCTGAAAGGAGTAGTTGCATGGGAGAAAAATGTTTTTTTTCTGCTTGCTCATACATATCTATACAAAGTATATTTCCACTTTCATTTTTTACTTCATATTCTTTTTCAGATATTGTTCTCAGTTCTATTTTCATGGTTTTGTTTTATGTTATTTACTGTTCATTCTTACAGCTCCGTCTAATCTTATGACACTTCCGTTGAGCATTTGATTTTCTATTATATATTTAACGGTGTCAGCGTATTCTTTGGGTTTTCCAAATCGAGAGGGAAAAGGTATCTGTTGTGTAAGAGAATCTCGGACATCTTGATTCATTTTTTCCATCAGGGGAGTATCAAAAATTCCGGGGGCGATGGACATAATCCTCATTTTATGTTTTGCTATTTCTCTTGCTATTGGTAGTGTCATAGAAATGACCCCACCTTTAGAAGCTGCGTAGGCACTCTGCCCTATTTGCCCTTCAAAGGCAGCTACTGAAGAGGTAGTGATGAGTACCCCTCTTTCTCCCGATTCTCCTATACTGTTTTCTTTCATATATTTGAGTGATGCGGTGAGAACATAAAAGGTGCCGCAAAGGTTAGTAGTAATAGTTCTGTTAAATGTGTTTATATCAGGAAAACCTTCTTTTTTTATAATTTTTTCAGCTGGAGCTAAGCCCGCACAGGTTATTGCACCGTGAATATTTCCAAAATATTCATATCCTTTTCTGATAGAAATTTCTACATTCTCAAAATTTGCAACATCTGTTTCCATAAAAAATACTGCATTTCCAAAGGTTTGTTTTGTTGTATATCCTCCTTGTGCGTCTTTATCTAAGATAATAACCTTTCCGCTATTTTCGATTATCATAGATACAACTGCTTTTCCTAAACCTGATACACCTCCACTTACTACAAACACTTTTTCTTTTATTTGCATATTTTGAGAATTTTTAATGTCGGATACCTTAAAAAATGGTTCGTTTATTGCTATAAACCATTAAATTGAAAAACCTAAGAAACTCAAAAAACCTAATGACATCAACCCGACTAAAATAAAAGTAATACCTAGTCCTTTTAAAGGTCCGGGAACGTTAGAATATTTCATTTTTTCTCGTACTCCTGCGAGAGCTACTATGGCAAGTAACCAACCTATACCAGAACCAATTCCAAATGTGGTTGCTTCTGCTAAATTATAGGGTCTCCCTACCATAAATAATGCTGCTCCCAATATAGCACAATTCACAGCGATAAGAGGTAAAAATATCCCCAAGGTATTATATAAAGAGGGAGAAAATTTTTCTACAGCCATTTCTGTAAGCTGCACAAATGCTGAAATAACAGAAATGAACACAATAAATTGTAAAAAATTGAGGTCTACTGATACAAATTCTGGGCTGATCCATGCTAAAGCACCAGGACTTAAAATATATGCTTGAATGAGCCAGTTGATAGGAACTGTTATTCCTAAAACAAAAATAACAGCGATTCCTAATCCAAAAGCAGTAGAAACTTTTTTAGAAATAGCTAAAAAAGAGCACATTCCTAAAAAATATGCAAAAATCATATTATCAATAAAAATTGACCGAATACCTATATTTATTATATTTTCCATAATTTTTTAATGTTTTTCTCTATAACCGTTGATATATCTTTGAATCCAAATAATAATACCTATTACAAAACATGCTCCCGCGGGAAGAAGGAGTAGTCCGTTTCCTTGGTAAGGAATTCCTAATGTTTGAAAAACCTTAAATCCAAAAAGAGAACCTGCTCCTAATAGCTCTCTACAAAATGCTACTGCGATGAGAATAATCCCATATCCTAAACCATTTCCTATTCCATCTAAAAAGGAAGGCCATGGTTTATTTGCCATTGCGTATGCTTCTAAACGTCCCATAACTATACAATTGGTAATTATCAATCCTACAAAAACAGATAATTGTTTGGAAACATCATACACGTATGCTTTTAAAACTTGGTCTACTAATATTACCCAAAGAGATACTATAGCGAGTTGCACTATTATACGTATTCGGGATGGAATAGTATTTCTAATGAGAGAGATAGCGAAATTAGAAGAAGCGGTAACAATAGTTAATCCTATGGACATCACTATTGCGGGTTTCATCTGTGTAGTAACAGCAAGGGATGAACAAATACCTAATATCTGTACTGTTACGGGGTTATCTAAATCTAATGGGTTGGTAATGAGTTTTTTGTTTTTTTTAGAAAATAAAGGTTCTGACTTGTTTTCTATTACTTTTGGTGAATCTAAAACTTCTGTGTTCATATTTAATTATGTATATTTTTTTTGAAATAATTTTGATAACATTGAAAATATTCTTTGAGCATGTTATTAACTCCTTTTGCGGTAAGAGTGGCGCCTGACATACCATCTACTTTGTGGGGGTCTTTTGAATAATCTTGGTTTTCTCCTTTTTGCATCATGACAGAAATGAGTTCATCGGCTTCAAATAAGGTTTTGTTTTTAAATCTGTTTTGAATTTCCTCACTTTCTATTCTTGCTCCTAATCCGGGAGTTTCTCCCGCATGCTGAAATTTTATCCCTTGAATGGTATTACAATCCGATTTGAGGGCTACATATCCCCAAATATTATTCCAAAGCCCATATCCATAAACGGGGACTACGATATACTCTAAAGTTCCTTCTGTATTTTTAAATTCATAAATGGGTAATAATCGTTCTGTATGTTTTTTTTTGTATTCTTTTTCTATTTTTATATCATTGATTCCCATATCAGTTCTTTTATTTCCGTTATAATCTATTATATAAGACTGAACTTTTGTAGAGTATAATTTTTCTATATCGTCACCTTCTTTCAGGTTCATAACACAAGAAAGTATATTGGATTTTTTTTCCATTTCTATATTTGCTTGTTGTTTTTCTTTGAGTGCTTCGGATGCAAAGGCAAGCAAGCCACCGCAGATAATGGTAAGTATGGCAGAGTATGCCAGTATATATATTCTAGACTGTTGCATGTTGTAATCTTCTTTTTTTATGAATACTAATAACAAAATAATCTATAAGTGGTGCAAATATGTTCATAAGAAGTATTGCCATCATAATTCCTTCGGGGTATGCGGGATTTAATACACGTATAAGAACGGTAAATAATCCTATGAAAAAACCATAAAAATATTTTCCTATTTCTGTTTGTGCCGCTGTAACAGGGTCAGTTGCCATAAAAACAGCACCGAATGCTAATCCTCCCATAACTAAATGATAATGAGCGGGTAATAGCATAAATTCGTTACTTCCTATACCATTGAAAATGAGTCCCATGCTATATGCACCCAAAAATACACTCGCTATAATTTTCCAACTTCCTACACCCGTTGCTATTAAAATAAAAGCACCTATAAGGCACATGAGAGTAGAAGTTTCCCCTATGGAACCTGGAATATCTCCTATAAATAGATTTTTAAGAGAATACAAGTTATATATCCATGTATTATCAAAGAGAGAGATTACAGGAAGAGATTGGTTATTTCCTACAGCGGTAGCAGCGATTGCAAGCGGAGTGGCTCCTGAATATCCTACTACTGTTTGCTGGTCTCCTAAGTAAGTCCATACTTCACCTGAAAGTTGTGATGGGTAGGCGAAATATAAAAATGCTCTTGCTACTAAAGCTACGTTCACTACGTTCATACCTGTTCCGCCAAATGCTTCTTTTGCAAGAACTACTGCAAAGATTGTAGCCAAAGCTACTTGCCATAAAGGGACTGTTGGAGGCATTACTAAGGGGATGAGTAATCCTGTTACTAAAAAACCCTCATTGATGGGATGTTTTCGTATAATGGCAAATACTACCTCTACGATTCCTCCTGCGGTATAAGATACTAAAATAATGGGGAGAACAATTTGTACTCCCAAGTAAAATTTTTCTATTTCTGAGAGGAAAAATCCTGTAGCTAAAGTATGTTGATGCCCTACATTCCACATTCCAAAAAATGTACATGGAAGCATTGCTATCACTACTGTCATCATAAGGCGTTTTAGATTTATAGCGTCTCTCACATGAGCTCCTTTTTTTCCAGTAACTGTTGCAGGAGAAAAAGTAAAACTCTCTATCGCTTCAAAAAGGTAATAATATTTTTCATATTTTCCTCCTTTTTCAAAATGCGGTTTAAACTTATGGAAAATGTTTTTTAATAGGTTCATTCAATTGATAGATAATAATTGTGTAATAAAATGTAGTTTTTAGTAATTTTATTATTTTAAAAATATTTTTAGTGTTTTTCCAAAAAACGATTGAAATTTATAAAATTCAAATGATTTTTTACAAAATTATTTTTTTTGTTGTAATTCTCGCAGAGATATTTGAGCTTGTTCAAATTGAGGTGTTATTTCTAAAGATTTTAAAAATATTTGCTTCGCTTCCTGAATTTTATTTTGTTCTGATGCAATAAGTCCTTTTATATAATGCAGAACCGAATGAAAATGGACTTCTTGAGTTGTTTTGTCTAACTTGGTAAATATCATTTTTTCTTCTTTAGTTTCTTTTTTTTGAAATAAAATATCTAAGGAAGTAGATGCTTCTACATATCTTTTTAATTGGTATTGTAAGAAAGCAATTTTATAAAGAGTAGAAAATGAGTTGTTTTTGAGATAGAGTGTTTCGTATTCTGCAAGTGCTTTGTCTTTTACTCCTAATTCTTCGTAGCTGATGGCTAGGAGTTCTCTCATAAGATTGTTATCTGTATTATACTTTAGTGCTTCTTGTGCAACTAAAAGAGATGAGGTATAATTTTGGTATTGGTAATAATAGAGGGCAAGAGTGTCTAATAACAATGAGTTTTTTTCTAATGTGATGATATTATAGAGAGCGGTTCTTGCCACTAACGGATCATTAAAGGCTTTTGCCATTTCAAATACTTGTCTTTGCTGTTGTACATAATCTTGTGCTTGTGCATATACAGAAGAAAGTATTGTTAAGATGATGGGGGCTATAAAAATTTGTTTTTTCATGTTATTTGTTTTATTATTATTCTGTAGTGCTTTCTAACATTTTTTTGATTTGTGATGTATTTCCGAATAAGAGTAAATGGGTATCCTTTTGGATTTTTTCATCTGCGGATAAAATATTTCTGATGTGTTTTCTTTCACCTGTAATATTTTCTTCAAAGGGATTATTGGATTCTTTATCGTATTCAATAATAGCTAATATATTAATACCATATTTTTTATGGATGGGTATTTCTTTGAGAGCCATTCCTTCGTATTTTTTGGGAACTATTACTTCTACTACGCTGTATTCGTCGGTTATTTCTATATTATTTATTATTCCAGTGAAATCAAGATTTCTTGCGAGTCGTTCTGCGGAATCTTGCTCGGGCATAATAAATTCTTTTACATCCATTGCTTCCATAACGGCTTTTTGAACGGGGCTTAATACTCTTACAATGATTCGTTTTGCTTTCATCTGCTTCGCTAATGCGGTAGTAAGAATGGATGCTCCTTCGTCTTCTCCAATAGTAACCATAACAATATCCGCATCATCTATCGGAAGTGTATTAATTGCTTGTTTATCGGTAGAATCTAAGCATACTGTGTGAGTTATATATTCTTTATGGAGTTCTACTTTATCCATTTTTTTATCTACTCCTACCACTTCGTGTCCCATTATGGTTAATGTTTTACAAAGGGTGCTTCCAAAATTTCCTAATCCGAAAATAATGCATCTCATACTCTATTCTCAAATAAATTATTATAATGTGATTTTATATTTTTTATAATTAGCAAGATATATAATTAAGATATATATTTTGATTTTTATTGGTTTTGATTTTTATTTTAATTATTTTTATATAATGTTGTAGATAAATTGTATAATATAATTATTTTTTTAATTTTTACCGTTCTATATATAGTATACTTTAACCAATTACCATTCATTTTTATGTTTTACCAAAAGAGAAAAGTAGTTTTTTTTATTTTTTATGTAGGGGTTTGTAATTGTGCATTTGCACAGGGAAAAGAAAGTGATTTTTCAAAAATACGAGAGAACTTTGAAAAAATAGTAGAAAATTGGGATACCCAATATTCAAAAGAATTATCAACAGTAGCAGGTGTAGGAAATTATTGTAATAATAAGAAATATCAAACAGAGTTAGAAAAAACGCTTATTTCTATTCATAAATACGATAGTATGCTTTTTTTTAAATTGGAAGAAAAATATAATGAATCTCTCGATAAAAAAATTGAAAAGATTCTTTTAGAAATAAAAAAAGTAGAAAAAGAATACAATTCTAAAAATTTTATCAGAACAC
This sequence comes from Chitinophagaceae bacterium, assembly GCA_030053935.1. Taxonomy (NCBI): domain Bacteria; kingdom Pseudomonadati; phylum Bacteroidota; class Chitinophagia; order Chitinophagales; family Chitinophagaceae; species Chitinophagaceae bacterium. Next base: position 18,418 of record JASGCU010000008.1, on the reverse strand, counting down.
TCAAAAAAGAATGCTCCAATAAAAGAGAAGTGGATAGAGACAAGAAAAATAATGACATTGGTGAGGCAAGCGGCGATGAGGAAGAAATTCTATTAGAGTTAGAACTCAAAAAATACATGAACCACATCACAAAATCTATAGATCATTTAAAAGCACACATGCACTATTTAGAATATTAAATCTCATTTATTTTTATTAATATGCAAAAAAAAATACTATTGCTAGGAGCAGGACGTTCTTCTTATTTTTTAATAGAATACCTGTTAAAAAATCAAGAGAAAGAAGGATGGAATGTTTGGATTGGGGACTTAAATACAGAGTGGATTCACACAGAATTTAAGGGAAAATACAAAACACAAAGCCTTATTTTTGATGTAAATAATGACGAACAAAGGGAACTTGAGATTTCAGATGCAAACCTGGTTATTTCTCTGCTTCCTGTAAAATTTCATATTTTGGTAGCAAAGACATGCGCCAATAAAGGAATCCCGCTTATAACCGCTTCGTATATGAGTGCTGAAATAAAAAGTTTAGAACCCATTGTGAAGGCAAATAATTCTTGTATAATAATGGAATTGGGATTGGATCCTGGTTTAGACCATATATCTGCTATGAGTATTATTGATAGAATCAAGAACGATGGAGGCACTATTCACAGTTTTGAATCATTTACAGGGGGTTTACTTGCCGAAAAGAACAATCCTTGGGATTATAAATTCACTTGGAATCCCCGAAATGTAGTCCTTGCAGGGCAAGGAACTTCTGTTTTCCAAAAAAATGATAAGAAAAAATACATTCCTTACAATCGCCTGTTTGAAAGAACAGAAATAATAAATATACCTGAACACGGCACCTTTGAAGGGTATGCTAATAGAGATTCTCTCGCATATCTTTCCGAATATAATATAATGGAAGCAAAAACTATTTACAGAGGAACTCTTCGAAGATATGGTTTTTGTAAAGCATGGAATATTTTCGTCCAATTAGGACTAACCGATGATTCTTATATATTAGAAGACATTGAAAACATAACACATGGGCAGTTTTTAGATATGTTTATCCCATCTGGTTTTTACAAAAGAGCGCCCAGTTTACGCCATTATATGCCTAAATATGTAGGAAAAACAGAGTTATATAAACTAAAATGGATAGGTATTTTTGATGATGAAATAATAGGACTGAAAAGAGGAAGCCCCGCACAGATATTAGAGCATATATTGATGAAAAAATGGACCATGTTGCCAAATGAAAAAGATATGATAGTTATGATTCATAAATTCCAGTTCAAAGATGCCTCACAAAAGATGCAAAAAATCAATTCTCATCTCGTAATAAAAGGAGAAAATGCTCTCAAAACCGCTATGTCCAAAACAGTAGGTCTCCCACTTGCCTATACAGCAAAATTAATCCTTTCAGGTACTATTAATATAACAGGTGTATTCATTCCCACTATAAAAGAAATATACGCTCCCCTCATGAAAGAACTCGAAAATGAGGATATACATTTTATAGAAAATACTTATCCTGGATAAATAAGAAGTATACTCATTCCATTAAAAAAATAGAAATTAATTTGAAAAATAATAAAAATTACAATACAATAATATTTTATTAAAAAATGAAACCGTTATTGAAAATAGTTATATCGGAAAAAGATTTAAAATTTTTAAAAGATGAGTTCTAAAAATTGATGCCTTCAAAAAAAGTGTTGGTTAGTATTGGTTTTTAAGGGATACCGTTTTAGGACTTGCATTTTTAGAACCCCTCTATAGAAAGATTATGGAAGTGTATGCGAAAAATAGTAATAAACAACAGATCCTATAGAAAAAAAGAATATATTAGAGAAGCTCTCTTTTATACTTTTTCAAAAATATTAAAAACTATGCATGTCAACTAAAAAGTTTGTTGACATTACATTTTCATTTGTTCCAAAATAACTGAATGGATGGATTTAGAAAAATTTACTTTTCATAAATGCAAATTAATTTGGGTATAAAAACAATGTTTTTTATATTTTTTGTTATAAAAGAATAAAAAAATTATTATAATTATATATAAAAAATAAAAAATAGGTAAAGAATTGTAATATACATTTATGAGTATAATTAAAATAAGTATTATCTACACATCTAAAAAAATCGTAACAACAATTAAAAAAAATATATTTCATTAAACTGTAAACTTAAAATTATATGATATTCATAATAGGAATTTTTTTTATGATAGTCAGCTGGCTCGTAAGCAACAAGCTGAAAAATAAATTTAAAGAGTATTCTCAAATACGACTCTATTCCAATATGTCAGGAAAAGAAATAGCAGAAAAAATGCTCATAGACCACGGCATCTACGATGTAAAAGTTATATGCGTAGAAGGGGAGCTCACCGATCATTATAATCCATTAGATAAAACTGTAAATTTGAGCCTTGATGTATACGAAAGTCGTTCGGTAGCAGCAGCAGCAGTAGCCTCTCACGAATGTGGACATGCAGTGCAACACGCAACCGCTTACTCTTTTTTACAAATAAGATCTATGATGGTTCCCATTCAAAATGTAAGTGCCAGAATACTCAACATAATATTTTTTGTGACTCTTTTTGGAGGAATAGCATTGACAGGAATGTCTTCTTTACCAACAATTCTTTTGATTGTTATAGGATGCCATTTTATAGTGACACTCGTATCACTCATAACATTACCCGTAGAATTTGATGCTAGTAGCAGAGCACTCGCTTGGATTAATCAAAAAGGAATAGTAACTACTCAAGAACACGAAATAGCAAAAGACGCACTTAAATGGGCAGCTATGACATACGTAGTAGCCGCTATAGCATCTCTCACCACTCTTATTTACTATATATTACAATATATAGGAATGAAAGACGAATAAATAAACCCTATATTTAAACAGTGTGATTTTTTATCTTATCCAAAAATCACAGTTTTATCTTTTGAAAAAATGAACTTCTTGATGAGAAAAGCGGAAATAAATGATTATTTGTATATTGTAGATTTTCAAATACAGATGGCATTAGAAACAGAAAATACAAAACTAGACAGAACTACCGTAGAAAGAGGGGTAAAATCTGTTTTTGAAGATACTAAAAAAGGAATGTATTACGTCACTGTTTTAGAAGACACCATAATAGCATCTCTCCTGATTACTTTTGAATGGAGCGACTGGAGAAACGGAAACGTCTGGTGGATACAATCTCTCTATGTGAAAAAACATTATAGAAAAAAAGGAATTTTTAAAAAAATGTATCAATTTCTATTAGATACCATTCAAAACGACCCAAAAATTATGGGAATACGACTGTACGTAAATAAAACAAACAAAACTGCACAAGAAGTTTATACAAAAATAGGAATGAATGGAGAACATTATCAAGTATACGAATACTTAAAATAATTCAGAATGATAGAATCTATGACCGGATTCGGTTCTTCTCTCAAAGAAACCGAAGAATATAAAATACAAATAGAAATAAGAACCATAAATTCGAGAAGCTTGGATATATCGTTAAAAACACCATCAGAATTTATAGAATATGAAACAGAAATAAGAAATATTATAAGTATTTTTTTAGAAAGAGGAAAAATACATTTTAACATATTCTATACATCAAAAGGTCCCATTGGCACTCACGTAAAAATAGATGAAGAACTGTTTAAATATTATTATAGTAATATAAAATCAATAGCGACCTCTTTAAACGAAACACATACACCTGTTTTTGCAGAAATAATCAAATTACCCAATGTCATAAAATTTATAGAATCGGAACATAAAAAAAAAATACCAAAAGAAGAATTTTTTATTTTATGTAAGCAAGCCCTGCAAGAATGCAAAGAACACAGAATAAAAGAAGGATCATCTATAAACGAAAAAATAAATCAATCTTTACAAAAAATAGATGATGCATTAGAAAATGTAGAAAAATTAGATGGAATGCGGTTACAAGATATCAGACAAAAAATAACTCAAAAAATAACCCAAGTGATACCATCAGAAAAAATAAATCAAGACAGACTAGAACAAGAAATGATATATTATTTAGAAAAATTAGATATAACCGAAGAAAAATCTAGGTTATCACAACACATACATTTTTTTAAAGAGGTACAAGGACAAAACACATCTCAAGGGAAAAAACTTTCTTTTATCTCCCAAGAAATAGGAAGAGAAATAAACACTATGAGTTCCAAAGCAAATGATTATAAAATTCAACATAGTGTTGTAGAAATGAAAGACGAAGTAGAAAAAATAAAAGAACAGTTACTTAATATCATATAAACTATAATCTATTTACAAAAAAATGATTTTTATTATAATAACCTCTATTTTATCTTTTACAATAACCATACTTTTATTAATAGGATTGTTATTAGTAGCCCATGCGAACTTAGTACAACAAGGAAATGTAAAAATTATAATCAATGGGAAAAAAGAAGAAGCAATAGTAGTGCCAGCAGGGTCTAGCTTACTATCTGCATTAGGAAATCAAAAAATATTCTTGCCTTCCGCATGCGGAGGAGGAGGAACCTGTGCTATGTGCAGATGTAAAGTATTAGACGGAGGGGGCGATATACTTCCTACAGAACAAGGACATCTCAGCAGATCTGAACAAAAAAATCATATGCGACTTGCCTGCCAAGTAAAAGTAAAAAATGACCTCAATATAGAAATTCCTGAAGAAATTTTTGGAATAAAAAAATGGAAATGCGAAGTTGTCTCTAATTATAATGTCTCTACATTTATTAAAGAATTTGTAGTAAAACTCCCTGAAAATGAACATTTAGAATTTGAATCGGGAGGATATATACAAATAGACGTTCCTCCTACTTATGTAGATTTTAAAAACATAGACATTACTCCTCATCCCGATTTAAAACACGATTCAAAAATCTACCAATCTGATTGGGATAAATTTAAAATGTGGGATTTAAAAATGGCAAACAAAGAACCTCTTTTTAGAGCGTATTCTATGGCAAATCATCCCGCTGAAGGGAATAAAATAATGCTCAATATCAGAATAAACACTCCGCCTTGGGATAGAGCAACAAATAATTGGAAAGGTGTAAATCCGGGAATATGCTCTTCTTATATCTTTTCTCGCAAACCAGGAGATTTAGTAGATATATCAGGTCCGTATGGAGAATTTTTTATACAACCAACACAAAGAGAAATGGTATATGTAGGTGGAGGAGCAGGAATGGCACCACTTCGTTCACATATATTTCACCTATTTCATACAGAAAAAACAAAAAGGAAAGTATCTTATTGGTACGGTGGAAGATCTAAAAGAGAACTATTCTATACAGAACATTTTAGAAAAATAGAAAAAGAATTTCCTCATTTTAAATTCTATATAGGATTGTCTGAACCATTAGAAGAAGATAACTGGAAAATAAAAAAATCATTAGACGATACAACAGGCGATGGTTATATAGGATTTATACATAAAGTATTGTATGATAATTATCTATCTAAACACAATGAAGTAGAGGACATAGAATACTACCTGTGCGGACCACCAATGATGAATAGTGCTGTTCTCAAAATGTTAGATGATATGGGAGTTCCTAAAGAAAATATTAGATTTGACGATTTTGGAAATTAATATATTATTCATTATTACAATATACATATCAATATAAACCTTATTTAAATATGCTCAAAATAAAAGAACCACATTATTTCATCAATATACTCATACAACTTGCGAAAATTGACGGAATAATATCCCAGGAAGAAATAGACATGATTATGCGATTAGGAAAATTAAATAATTTATCCGACGAGGAAATAAACCTACTATTCGATAGAATAGATGACACAAAAAATGTTGTAAATTTATCCGATGATGAAAAATTTAATATGCTCTATAATTTAGTACAGATGATGAAAGTAGATGGAATACTATTTCCCGAAGAAATGGAGTTCTGTGCTAAAATATCCCAAAATATGGGATACACAAAACAAGCATTATATTTTTTAATTACTAATATAAATAGTAAATCATCCCATAAACAAGCCGACATGGAAGCATTGAAAAAAGAAATGTATGCTCATATAAAAAAATAAGTCCCAACAAATACTTTGGGGTTGTAGAAAAGCATATACACATCATCAAAAAAAACTACGGACTTTTTGTCTGCTTTTTTTACTACCCTCATAAAACATATTTCACACTAAAACCTCATACCTTGATACCATTCTTTTTTTTCCATTCCCACACAAGTATATTTATAACTCTCTTCTCTCTCTTTTTCTTGAGTGCTTGCAAAGATAATGCAACAGTAAAAAAGCAAAGGATGTATTATGATATACACGAATTGTTAGAACAACAACCGAATCTTTTATATGAGAATAATCAAGTATTTTTGAAAAAAAGCACGTTTCAAAATAAGAGAGACACACAAACACTCCATTTGCATTCCGAACAATGGAAAAAAGAGCTTATTCTGTTTCACGATATACAGATAAATAAACCCGCGTATTTGGGAAATTATGATTCTCTCATAGAATCTACAAAAGAAGGGTATACTATTACATATCAACAAAAACCAGATAGGGAATTCCCTCTTCGTTCACTGGTATTACAATTCACAAAAAACAAAAAAATAACTTTTGCGGAGGCACTTTTTTTAAAAACAAATTTTTTATACACACATGAAAAGAAGTTACAGGTAACATTTACCCCATCCCGCAAAACTCCCATCATGACTCATTATACTATAGCTGGATATGAAAAAGTTATTTTCTTAGAAAAAACAACATATCACATAGATGCTCTGTGTATAAATAACTGCTTTTAGTATCATTAACTATAGATGGAAAATATTTTTTTGTCAGATGAGGAAGAAGAAAAAGAAGATATATTTGTGCATCACACTATAAAAGTGGATCCATCTCAATCTCCCATAAGAATAGATAAATACTTGATGGGTCGCTTAAAGAACGTGACACGTAACAAGGTACAAGATGGTATAAAAACGGAATTTGTAAAGGTCAATGGATTCCCTATTAAAGCCAATTACAAAGTCCGTCCTGCTGATATAATCACCGTTTCTTTTCCTGAACCACCCCGATTAAAAGACGTTATCCCCGAAAATATCCCCCTTTCTATTGTATATGAAGACGAATACCTACTCATTATTAATAAACCCGCAGGAATGGTAGTACATCCCGCATATAATAATTGGAGCGGAACATTAGTAAATGCTTTAGTATATTATTTTCAAAACCTTCCCCAAATGCAAAATAATGAGGGGAGACCGGGATTAGTCCATAGAATAGATAAAGATACCAGCGGTCTTTTAGTGATAGCAAAGACAGAAGAATCTATGAATTTTTTAGCAAAACAATTTTTTACTCATCAAATAGAAAGAACTTACTGGGCTTTGGTTTGGGGCGTTCCCGATACTCCTAAGGGAACTATAGATATCCATTTAGGACGTAGTATGAAAGATAGACGTATAACTACAGCATTTCCTGATGGTGATTTTGGAAAAAAAGCCATTACACATTACGAGGTTTTGAAAGACCTTCGGTATGTTTCTCTCTTACAATGTAATTTAGAAACAGGGAGAACCCATCAAATAAGAGCCCATCTCAAGTTTTTAGGACATCCTATTTTTAATGATGCTCTCTATGGAGGGAGTGAAATATTAAAGGGAACCGTGTTTTCTAAATATAAACAATTTGTGGAGAACTGCTTTCAAATAATCCCACGTCAATCTCTTCACGCAAAAACATTAGGATTTATACATCCTATTACCCATGAAAAAATGTTTTTTGAATCGGAGATCCCGAATGATTTTGCATCTGTCTTACAAAAATGGGAAAAATATGTAATTCATACTCAGTAGATGTAATAATTATTTTTGGGGCATAAATTATACTCATCGGGCTATTTTTATAGAATAATAAGTGTAATTTTGCAGAAAAACTCTCTATTATGAATAATAAGAAAACAATGCTCCCTTTTCTCAAAAAAAAACTCATCTTTTTTTTTCTTTTTTTAAACACACAAATGGTATTAGCACAAGATAGTGTTTATAACAATTACACAAAAAAATTAGATGGGGTAGTTATAACTGCTACTAAAAACGAAAAAAGCATAGATAACATAACTATTCCTGTGCATCTCATATCAAAATTACAGATTCAAAAAAACGGATTCTTGAGATTAACAGATGTTTTAACAGAACAAACAGGTTTAGTGATAGTTCCTCAGGTAAACGGACAAGGAAATGGAATTCAAATACAAGGCATGGATCCTGCTTATACTCTTATTTTAGTAGATGGGGAACCACTTATTGGGAGAAACACGGGAGGATTGGAACTCAACAGGGTAACCGTAGGAAATATACAACAAATAGAAATCATAAAAGGTCCCTCCTCCAGTTTATATGGATCCGAAGCCCTTGCGGGGGTCATAAATATTATCACCGAATCCCCACAAAACAAACAACTTCACTTGTATGGAAGATATGGTACCAATAACACCGCAGACATCACGGGACAATGGGGATTTACCAAAAAAAAACATGCGTTTTCTCTCTTCTCAAACTACTATTCTACGAATGGATACCGTCTTTTTGCGGATTCTTTGGGAAAAACAGTATCTCCTTTTTTTAATTACACCATAACTTCCAAATGGAATTATCAAATAGCCCGCAATATACAATTCAAACTTTCTGCTCGTTGGTTCGCTGAACAGCAAACTTTCGATTATAGTGTAGTGTCACAGAATAAAAATATAAATTCTTTTGGAAAAGGGACTATTAATGATGTGAATATAAATACCACTCTCTTTTGGAATGTAACCTCATTATTCAAAATGACCTACCGTTTCTATATTACCCGTTATGAAACCAACACTCGATTAGATACCGGAAATATACAGAGAACCTCTTTTTACGAAGATGCCTTTTCTCAATATTTTATTCGCCCAGAAGTAAATGCAGAATATTTTTTTAATAAAAAACATACTACCACTCTCGGGGCAGGCAATGTAAGTGAGATAGTGCAAACTTCACGCTATGGAGCAGGGGAAAATAAGACCCAAGAAACTTCTTATATATTCATCCAACACGAATGGGATCCTTTTGTTCCTTGGAAATTGGTATTCGGACTCCGATATGACCACAACTCTCTCTACAGAGGGCAACTAAGCCCAAAAATATCCTCTCAAATACAACTACACAAAAAAATAAGCATAAAAGCTTCCTTTGGTGTAGGATTTAAAGCACCCGACTTCCGACAAACCTACTTCAATTTTAATAATATGGCGGCGGGATACAGCATATTAGGAACACAGGTAGCCTCAGAAATACTCCAAGACCTCCAATCTAAAGGGCAAATAAGTCAATTTTTTTACGATATTGCTCTGCTCCAAGACCTGAAACCCGAGCAATCTTACGCCTTTAATGCGGGAATAACCCTCAAACCCAACCAAAAAATTTCCATAGATGCACATTTCTTTCACAATGACCTCCATAATCTTATAGAAACGCAAATCATCGCCTATACCAAAGACGCACACCCTATCTATACTTACAATAACATCTCAAAAGTATACACACAAGGCATAGAAATAAATACCCAATACTCTTTCTTCAAAAATTTTCAAATATCAGCGGGATACCAACTCCTCATTGCCAAAGATAAAAATGTCTTACAAAAAATAGAAAATAAAGAAATCTATTACAGAATACCTGAAACCAAAGCAGTTGCACAATTACAAACAAATGACTACTGGGGGCTTTACAATAGATCTCGGCATCAAGGAAATATCAAAATGGTATATGAAAATAAAAAAACAAAAACAGATGTTTCTCTTAGATTTCTTTTCAGAGGTAAATATGGAATACCCCCTCTGCAAGGAAATATAGCTGGTAGAACTATCCCTACCTCCGATATCACAGGAAATGGAGTGTTAGATAATTATGATATTTTTGTAAAAGCATATTTTCTTACCAATTTTTCGGCATCTCAACGCATAAACAAATACATAAAAATACAAGCAGGAGTAGAAAATATATTTGACTATAAAGATCCTCTGTATATACCCAACATACCAGGGAGATTGTATTATATATCTCTTTTTACAGATATTTTTTAAAGGTGGCTAAAAAATTATGTATATAAGCTCACACAACGTTCTTATTTTGTTATATAGTATCCGCAAGAAAACTCTTCATTTTTAAATTTTATTCATATTTTTTAGAGTTTTTTTATAATAAAAGAGAGTGTCCGAAAATTCCTTTTTATACAAATATTGAGTGTTAAACTTATTGATAATCAAATAATTACAAAATTACAGGTGTATCAAAAAGAACTTTTCGGTACAGAATCAAAAATAAGATTTTTTTTGCAGACACTATTTATGTATTATTTCATTCATTTCACATAATAATTATATGACTAAGCTCAGTGTAAATATCAATAAAATAGCAACTTTAAGAAATGCAAGAGGGGGAAATAATCCTGACCTCATAGCAGTAGCCAGAGATTGTGAAAGATTTGGAGCAGATGGTATTACTGTGCATCCCCGTCCAGATGAAAGGCATATTCGGTATTCTGATGTGTTAGAATTACAAAAACATACGAGGATTGAATTTAATATTGAAGGGTATCCGAGTGAGAGATTTTTGGATTTGGTGCTACAAGTAAAGCCCCATCAGGTGACATTGGTACCTGACCCCCCCGATGCTATTACTTCCAATGCAGGTTGGGATACTCTTGAGAATAAAGAGTTTTTAATTCCTATCATTACTCGTTTGAAAGATGCAAAAATCAGAACTTCCCTCTTTGTAGATCCCTTAGAAACAATGGTAAAAGGAGCTGCGGCGATTGGAACAGATAGAATAGAGCTATATACAGAAAGATATGCTCATTTTTTTATCCAAGATAAATACAATGCTATAAAACCTTATAAAGTTGCATCGGAAATGGCAAAGAAATTAGGAATTCAAATCAATGCGGGGCATGATTTGAATCTGCAAAACCTTCATTTTTTAGTAACTGAGATACCTTTTATACAGGAAGTTTCTATAGGGCATGCGCTTATCTGTGATGCCTTGTATTTGGGATTAGAAAATACTATCGCTCTCTATTTAAATCAACTTCAAAAATAAACTACACCAATGGAACCTCTTTTTTTTAGAAGTATAGGAACGGGTAAACCTATTATTATTCTGCATGGTCTGTTTGGATCTTCTGATAATTGGCTCACGGTCACAAAGCCATTGTTAGATCATAACTATCAACTCATAATTCCCGATATGAGAAACCATGGGCAATCTTTTCATCATACCGAACATACCATAGAATCTATGGCAGGGGATATTTTTCGTTTAATATCTGATCAGAGTATTTCTTTTCCTCATATAATTGGACATTCTATGGGTGGAAAGGTGGCTATGCGATTTGCTCTTGACTTTCCAAAACTATTAGATAAGCTGATAGTGGTGGATATGACCCCGAGAAAATATGCAATACAGCACTATGCTACCATTGATGCTCTGAAAAGTATTGATTTACAGACATTAGATTCCCGAAAAACAGCAGATGATATTCTGTCCCGCTTTCTTTTTGATGTAAAAGTGAGGCAATTTCTTTTAAAAAATATATATTTCAAAGAAAATCGTTTTCAATGGAAATTAAATATAGAAGCATTAGAAAAACATTTAGACAATATGTCCGCAGCATTACCATTCTCTGGTCCTTTTCCCAATCCTACTCTTTTTTTGAGGGGAGAACTTTCTGATTATGTCCGAGATGAGGATATTGCTCATATACAAACAATGTTTTTAGACGCTACTATTAAGACAATAGAGGGAGCAGACCATTGGATTCATGCGACTAAACCTGAAGAGTTTATCAAAGAAATCCTTCTTTTTTTAAATTCACAATAAATTTTAAAAACAATGAAAATAGGAACTGTACAAACTTTTTTTGCACAAGATACATCTACAAATACTACATCTGTAATAAAAAAAATAAGACAATGTGCATCCGAAGGAGCGGAATTAGTGATTTTATCAGAGTTACATAATAGTAGATATTTTTGTCAGTGTGAAGATGTCCGATATTTTTCACTTGCGGAGACGATACCTGGTGCTTCTACCACTCTCTTTGGCAAAGTAGCAAAGGAATTATCCATAGTGATAGTCCTTTCTTTATTTGAAAAAAGAGCGCCGGGATTATACCATAACACCGCAGTAGTATTAGAAAAGACGGGAGAGATACAAGGAATTTACAGAAAGATGCATATACCCGATGATCCTGGTTTTTATGAGAAATTTTACTTTACACCAGGTGATACGGGTTTTACTCCCATAAAAACTTCCGTAGGTAATTTAGGAGTTCTCATCTGTTGGGACCAATGGTATCCTGAAGCGGCACGTTTGATGACCCTTGCAGGTGCAGATATGCTTATTTATCCAACAGCAATAGGATGGGATAAAAATGATTCTTTAGAAGAACAAAAAAGACAGCAGGAAGCGTGGATAACTATTCAAAGGTCGCATGCGATAGCAAATGGAATACCCGTGATATCTGTAAATAGAGTAGGAAAAGAAGAGGATGAAAGCAAGCGGACAAGCGGCATTGTTTTTTGGGGAAATAGTATGGTAGTAGGTGCTCAGGGAGAACTGCTCTATACCGCTGATTCATCAAAAGAAGCAATACACGTAATAGACATAGATACGCAAAGAACAAGCGAAGTCCGAAATATATGGCCCTTTCTCAGGGATAGGAGAATAGATGCCTATAACGATATTCTCAAACGCTGGATAGAAAAAAGGAATGATGAGTTATAAGTAGTATGATTACAATCTCGAAAAGATAAAATTATAATAATAATGTAATAATCATACTGTCGTAAATGAGAGTGTCCAAAAAATCACTTTTGACACATGTATAGTTTTGTAACTGTTTGATTATCAATAGTTTATAAACTCATTATTTTTATAAAAACGATTTTTCGGAGCGGATTCAAAATTAGGAGTTTTCTTGCAAACATTAATAGTTACTAAAGGGGAGTTCTAAAAATTAAATATTTGAAAATCGGTGGTGATTCAAAAAGTATGATAGATTAAATAAAGCCCCAATTAATATAAAAAATTGCTAAACAAAAGGCTTTCATGTGATTAAACATTTTTTTTGAAAAACAACAAGTTTTTCTAACAGATAGTCTCATTCGATGTCTGAATCGACAATGATTTCCTTCTATACCTACGGTGTATTTTTTGTTAATAACATGATTATCATTACAAAATGCTTTTTTAAATGCATCCCAATCATCTGAATACATCGTGCCGAAACTAATTCCTTGTGCAGTTTCATAACATAGCAGCTAACGTTTTGCAGCTTTGCGAAGTTGGAGAAATAGAAGTACAGATTTTCAATTTACCACTTCTGCCCCACTTTTGGCAATACCTTGTTGGCAGTAGTTATTCTTTGTGGTGTATCATTCTGTCCATAAACTTGTCGGTAAAATACATCATATCTTCCATCATCATCATATTGTCTTTCGAACCACCCATTTCCATTAAAATAGGATGTCTAAATGAATTTTTAATTAGTCGTCTAAAATCTGAAAGAGCCTTTTCTTTAACAGATATACTTTTGTTTGATTTTAGAATTTCGTAAGTCTCTTTACCAATTTCATAAATCCAAGGCATATCGTCTCTGTACATACTTATCATAACTAAAAAGCCAAAGGATGAATCTTCTGATTCTTTTGACATAAACATTATTTCGTCCAACATTTTTGGGTGAAATCTGTATCGTCTCTTTTTGAAACTTGGGTCAATATTTCTTTCAATTCTTGTTGGTAAATCTTGGAACATAATTTTGACTTCTTCAAAAAGTTTGGCTACTGAAGAATCCTCCATTAATTCCCCTTCTTTATTTTCAGGTGCTGGTTGTTTCTTTAATATTTCTTCTGCCTGTTTTTTAAATGCTTCAACTTGCATTTTAATTACTGCTGTGTCAGGTTCAGAATTTGGAATTCTATTTATCAATTGAACTAATAATTTAGTTAGAGAGTCTATGTCGTCACCTGAATTTTGGAATTGAGCAAATGGACCATTATTGGCTTTGTTTAAAGGAATTCCAATTGCTATTCCTAACAATGGTGTGTCTAATTTACCTTTAGCTACACCTGCTTCATAAAGTATCCAAGGTCTGTCAACGCTATTATGTGTCAGCAAAGCAACAACATCAGATGCATCGCCTAATTTCTTCATAATTTCTGGATACCATTCAACGCCATAAGCTATGCCTTGATTTCCTCTTTTGTCTGATGAGCGAAAAGACTTTAACACTCCTGCACTGACAGAACTTAAAAGTTTACTAAATCGTTCTGCAAGTTCAGCGTCTCTCGTGTCGTGACTTTATAAACACCAAAGGTTTTGTCCCTCTTGGTGGTTGTTCATTTTTGTTGTCTTGTTGATTTTCTATATTGTCTGCCATATGTTTTATTTGTAGTGTCTGTTATAATTACTGCCAACGTTTCGGGGGTTTGCGATGGCGGGGATTTTTAGCACCAAACTTCATTCGGAGAACTGAACCTCCACCTTGCACAAATGTGTCTGCGAAGCACTGAACCCTCGCTATCGCAAACCCCTTGTTACCGGTAGTTCTTTTTTGAAGTATTGTCCTGTCAAGTTAGCACTGTCCCTGCGTTGGCTACAATACGCTGTTCATATGGTCTATGTCCTGTTTGTTGAAGTCCC
>JASGCU010000008.1:2191-3566 GCA_030053935.1 Chitinophagaceae bacterium | reverse complement strand
TGCGTTGGCTACAATACGCTGTTCATATGGTCTATGTCCTGTTTGTTGAAGTCCCACTTGATTACTTGTATTCGTCTGTTTGGTTTGAATTCTAAAACATCTTTGCGATTGTAAGTCTGAAGTAACTTAGTCAATGTCGTCCCCATACCTTGCGGACTTAAAAGGATTGCATAAATCGGAAGTGCAATACTTGAATAACCGATAAGTTGTGAAAGGTTGATGAGTGAAAGTGTCGTGTTTTTGCACTCTACAAAAACCAATTCAACTTTGTCTGAATACTCTATAAAACCTGTGATGTCTTGGCGAATTTGAAATGTCGTAAACTCTGGAAAGAACTTTTGATAATTCAGTTGCATGATAAAGTTACTAAGGTCGCTGTCGTGTGTGTCAAGCACCTGAATTTTTTTTGCCTTCTTCCCAAATCTTTGTTTCAAGTCGGTTGTCAACCACTTGATAATGTCGGGATACATTTCTATTTCATTTTTATACATGCTCAATCTTTTTGTAAGTAGCAACCTAAGCACTTGCAAATTTCTTTGAAGCCGTTAAAATGTTGCCCGTTAATTTCTGCTGGTAATTTTTCGTGCGTTTCGTGAGGATGACTTTCTTTTGTTTTTTCTCTCTTCGCTACACCTGTGCACAATGACTGTCTCCTTGTAAAGTTTGCCTTGTTGTATTCAACAAGTTCTGCAAGTGCTTCATTCTTGTGAGAAATATAAAAGCCGATGTTCTCAAAATCTTCTGCATAAATTTTTATCTGATGTTCTTTAGCCCAACTTGTTCCTGTGCCGCCTCTTATGTTTGGATGTCCGTAACCAATGTATTGAATGGCAACATTCAAGGATTGTGTGAGTTGACAAATCTGCGGTGGTAAAAACCAATTCTTGTTTGAGATTTCAATATACACACGATGTCTGCCTGTTTGGTCAACATTTGATTTGCGAACAAAACCTGTTACATCTGCAATGCCTCGCAAAAATTCTTTTTTGTTTGCATCAGTTGTTTCAAAGATTGGTTCGGGAATTAGGAAGTCGTGAAAACTAAATCGTGTTCCGTTGATGAGAAACTTAATGAACAACCAAGCGATGTCCTCTTTTATCCAAGTGAGAACAAGAGAAATTTTGTCGCCTGTAATTTTCTGAACATTGATTCCCATTTGTTGTAAGCGATACACAACTGGGTCAAGCGAAGTTTGAATATGCAAGCGTTGGTCAAAAACTTTTGTGATAGCTTTTGATTCAAGAGTTTTATATTCAAAGTCAATAATGATTTTCTTTACATCGCTGTTGTATTGGATTTCTCCGTGTCCTGTGATAAGCCCAAGTAAGTATGAAATATCAGATGTTAGAAAATTTGAGATTTTATTTTTTTCCAT
>JASGCU010000008.1:0-2091 GCA_030053935.1 Chitinophagaceae bacterium | reverse complement strand
ATTAAAAGATACTCGTGAACTTTGTTCACGATAAATTTAAAAGGATAGCCCAATGGTCGCATGTTGTTGTATTCGTGTTGTCTATCCCAAATGAGAATATCTTCAAATGAAAAACCTGCCTCTTGTGCTATTCGTGCTGTGTCAATGTGCAATGGGAAAAATTTATCCTTCTTCCGCAAGTCCATAACATTCACAATGAAGTAACCTTTGGGTTTGGCTACTTTGTAAACTTCATTGCAAACCGATTTGAGAGAAGAAACAAACTCGTTGTAATCTTCAATGTTTCCTAAATCCTCTGTACTGTCGGAATAGTTTTTGTTTTCTTTCATATCTGCCGTTCTCTGTCTATTGAGTATATCCCAATAGGGGGGAGAAGTAACACACAAGTCAATTGAATTTGCTTCAACTTTTTCAGATAGTTTTCTTGAGTCGCTTACAAGATATTTGTTGTCTAAGCCGTAAATAGGAATGTTGTATGAGTTGGTTGCTCTCTTGATAAATTGTTGTTTGTATTCAGAACTCAAATCAAAACCGATAACTTCTTTTTCTTTTTTCAATCCTGCAATAAGAGTTGTGCCTGAACCTGCGAAGCAGTCCAAAATTTTCCCTCCATTCGGTTTACAGAATGTGTCAATCAATTTTGAAACTAATTTGATTGTGAAAATTGCAGGATGGTGTAATTTTTTTTCTTCTTCTGTCTTTCCTAAGTCACGCCAAATGCTGAAAGAATTTTGCAACCATTCTTTGCCTGTTAAGTTGTTTGTTTTGTTGACTGTCTTTTTTGGCTGAACAAGAAAAAGGCTTTCAAAAGTTAGTTGTGGGTCTTCTACTGTTTGATTGATGCTTTTATATCTTTTGTGGTTTTCTGTAAAAGTTTCAACTGTTCCAATTCTTCCAAGTACTTGTTGAATGGCTCCTTGCGGAATTACTCCCTCGTTATTGTAACTGAGAACAATGTATTGTGCTTTTGAAGAATTCAAAATCAAATCTTCAAGTGCGATTAACGCACTTGTCTTTGAACAATATTTTGATTTCTGATGGTCGTATTCTCTCATTCCTGTTTCACCATAAATTTTCGGTGTTTCTTTGAACCAACCTTCTGCAATTAGTTCAAGAATGAAATAGTTTGAGGCGTATTGTCTTGCGTTGTATGGTGGGTCAAGATAGAGAATATCGGAGTGAATTTCCTTTATCAATTCGTTTGCATCACGCTTATATGCTTTGTTTTTGTTCTTGCTTGGGATTATTTCAACCGCTTCCATTTTCAATGGATTCAATGCACGCTTGTCCCAAGTTTTCAAAAATGCTCCGTAAGTTCCTGAAACATTGCTTGTCAGATTAACTCCACGAAGTAGGGAAGTAATTAAGTAGTAGTATTCAAGTTCGGAAATTTTCTTTTCGTCTTTCCACTCTTCAATCAGAAAACGAAATGTGTCAATACGTTGAGCATTTTCGTCTGTGAAATACTGTCTGCCGCCATTAGGAGAGTAGTTTTCAAACATAAATCCTTTCTTACGGATTTTGAGTTTGTTCAAGTAGTCAAACAAAACTTCGTTTCCGTTTTTCAGTTTGAGGTGAGATTTCAGTTTTTTGAACTGAGGTTCTTCGTTCAACTCAATGTAGGTCTTTGCAATAGCGTATGAAAATTCAAGAGTGTCGTTTGAGATTACTGTATAGCCAAGTTTTTTGAAGTGTCTGCCAACAGCCGAAGTCCCTGCGAAAAGGTCAACAAAGTTGGAAGTGCCGTTCACGCCTGTCTTTTTGACGACACTCTCAATGAATGGAAGTAACTTTGTTTTTGCTCCGTAATATCTCATGTTATTTTTTGTATAAACTGTGGCTTCAAATATCTGCAAAATTAATTTCTGTTAGTTGGTTATTACTCAAAAGTTCTACACAAAAATTGTCGTTGTCCGTCTGGGTGGTGGGTGGGTTTGGGTGCGGTTGGGCAAAATAAAATGTGAAGCAACTTGGGTTGGGTTTGTGGGTGGCGTTGCTTCTCTTTTTATTTTGCGAAGCGTTGGCATTTGTCAGTCCGTTGTCAGCACAAAAGTTGGTGTTACGCACTGTCGTCATAGAATTACCGGTAAC
>JASGCU010000007.1:40091-51589 GCA_030053935.1 Chitinophagaceae bacterium | reverse complement strand
AAGAGCAGAAAACGAAAAAGTAAGAGCAGAAAACGAAAAAGTAAGAACAGAAAACGAAAAAGCAAGAGCAGAAAACGAAAAAGCAAAAATCGAGAGTGATAAAAGTATGGAAGATCTCAAAAAAACATTGAAAGAATTGACAGAAAAAAGTGAGAAAGGTTTGGATAGATTAGAAAAAGAAGGAGAAAAAACCGCTTCTACTCTCAGATCTTTAGGATTTACCATAGGAGTATCAACCGAAGAACTTTTTCTTAATTCCATTGAAAAAACCATGGAAATAAATGGAATAAAATACTATGAAATAACAAAAAATTACATTGTCTGCTCTAAAAACGGAAAACAATTAGCAGAAATTGATGCTCTCCTCTTCAATAAAAAATACATCTGCGTGATAGAAATCAAACACCGAGCAACAAAAGAAGACATAACAAAACTAATAGAAAAAACAATCCCCACCTTTCAGACAGAAGAAACAAAATACCAAAAATATGAGATTATCCCCGCACTCGCTGCAATGAGTTTTGACAAAGATGTAATACCCAAAGCCAAAAAACTCAATACCACTCTCCTCAAATACAGAGGCGAACATTTTCAAGTAGTACATTAAAAAACAAGTTACTATAAAAAAATACAGAAATAAATACCACAAAACAAAAGAACACAATGAACATAGAGCAAATCAAAGAATTAAAAAGCCGAGTAATGGCTTTAAGAGATTATCTTTAGCTACACAAAGATAAAAACCGAAATAATAGAAGAAGAAAAAATAACCCTTGCACATAATTTTTGGGATAACCCATCCGATGCAGAAAAAATAATAAAAAACATCCAAAAAAAAAAATTTTGGATAGAACAATACGAAGCACTTTTAGAGCAGTTTGAAGAACTCGAAATATCATACCAACTCCACCAAAGTAATGAAATGAACATTACAGAATTGGATACCCTATATACTACATTTTGCAACAATATAGAATCTTTTGAATTCAAAAAAATGCTCGGAAAAGAAGAAGATTCTCTATCCGCTTATGTAGAAATAAACTCAGGAGCAGGAGGAACAGAAAGCCAAGATTGGGCTGAAATGCTCATGAGAATGTATATTATGTGGGGAGAAAGCAAAAAATTCAAAGTGAGAGAAGAAAACTACCAAGCAGGAGAAGTAGCAGGAATAAAATCTGCTACCTTAGAAATCACAGGACAATTTGCTTACGGATATCTCAAATCAGAAATAGGAGTGCATAGATTAGTCCGAATATCTCCATTCGCCTCCAATGACCAACGCCATACATCCTTCGCATCTGTTTTTGTATACCCCGTAGTAGATGATTCCATAAATATTCAAATAAACCCTGCAGACATAGAAATGCAGACCTCTCGCTCAGGTGGAGCAGGCGGACAAAATGTGAACAAAGTAGAAACAAAAGTCCAACTTACTCACATACCAACAGGAATAGTCATCGTTTGCCAAGTAGAAAGATCCCAATACGCAAACAGAGAAAGAGCAATGAAAATGCTCAAATCCAAACTCTATCAATTGGAAGTAGAAAAGAAAAACACTACTCGAGATAAATTAGAATCCACAAAAATGAAAATTAACTTCGGCTCACAAATACGAAGCTACGTTCTACACCCCTATAAACTTATAAAAGATGTCCGAACAGGCGTAGAAAGAACCGATGTGCAAAATGTCCTCAATGGAGACCTCGACGAATACATGAAAGCATTCCTCATAGGAAAAAAAAGAGACATTTCAAAAGAGACACCAGAAGAAGAAACATAAAAAAAATAGATCCAATGAAACTTGCCCACGATTTCAAACATGGGTTTTTTAAGAGTGTTAAATATAGATAGGAATATCTTTTAAAATTCATCATAAAGCATACTTTCATTGAAATCCCAAGCAATTCTTAATGTATATCAACCATCATAATTGATTTTTTCTCGGAATTAATTCGAAAAAAACATATTCTGCTAATACATAAAAGCAGGAAAATAGAATAATCTCTTTATGCAAAGAACTATATTTCAAAAATAATCAAAACCAAAAAAATAATAGGTTATATTTTTTTGGTTTTGATACTTTTATAAAAGAATTTTTATCTTTACCAGATGAATATAAAGAAATAAAAAAACAATATTTTCACAATATAATAACAATAAATATAAAAAAACAGGACTTAAAAAAAATTATGCTCATTAACCGCAGGTATGGGAAGACGTAGTATCAATAAGGAAAATGGGAGGATCACTTATAAATAGTGAAACAAATAACAATGCAAAAAAGGAAGAAGAGAAAAAGCAAACAGCAATAGTGTATGTATTTGCTCTGTTTTTGTTTAGGGGTATCTCTACACAAACTTATAGAATTTTTGATAAAAAAATGCTTATACAATTTATTAATAGCCAAAATAAACAAGAAAGAAAGATGAAAAAAATAGGAATTATTTACATAGCGATGATACTTTTGATAGTATCAAAGAGAGAGAACATACCTACAATAGATACAGGCATCTCTCATTTTTATGCACAAAAAAAGGGAGATTCTAAATTAGATGGGATAGCAGAGTTTATGAAATTTCATCAAAGTATTAGAACCCCCGAAGGGGAGACAAAAAATGGTTATCCTTATGGATACCAGATGAAAGAATTACAAAAAGCAGAAAAATATCTTGCCCAACAGAGGGTTTCCTCTACTAATTTTTCTTGGGTAAATAGAGGACCTTATAATGTACCAGGGAGAACGAGAACTATGTTAGTTATGCCTCAAGATGCATCAGGAAGCACATGGATAGTAGGGGCTGTAGGCGGGGGAATATGGAAAACAACAAATAAAGGGGTTAATTGGACGAATCTTACTCCCAATATTCCGAATCTTGCTATTTCTTCTTTATCTATTTCTGCTTCCAATGCGGACATTATTTATGCAGGCACGGGAGAAGAATCTTTTGGAGGATTAGGAGGTATTAGAGGAGATGGTATATTAAAAAGTTCGAATGCAGGAACTACATGGACCCTGTTATCTTCTACCGCAAATGAAAACTTTGGCTCCGTAAGTCGTGTTATTGTAGATCCCACCAATACCAATATCGCTCTTGCTTCTACCACAAAAGGTGTTTTCAAAACTACTGACGGAGGAAATTCTTGGATACAAACCCTTGCAAAATATAATGCAGACCAAATAGTGTATAGTCCCGGTAATTTTTCTATTCAATACACCACTGTAAAGAGTGATGGTATTTATAAGTCCGTAAACGCAGGAGATACATGGACTCACTATTCCCCAGGAATGATTCCAACGGGCAGAATAGAAATGGCAATATCACCTGTAAACCCTCAAAAAATATTTGCAGCAGTATTGGGAAACCAAACAAAAATAAACAGTACCAGTACGCAGTCTACAGGTGAGGATTTATATTTTTCCACTGATGCAGGAGAAACATGGAGGTTAGCAACGAGTGTTCAAACTATCCCTTTTTTAGGGGGCCAAGGATGGTATGATAACTCTGTGACAGCACATCCATTTGATGAAAATACTGTGTATGTAGCGGGTGTAAGTAGTTTTAAATTTACCATTACCCCCGAGGCAAGTTCTCCAAAAACTGTCTTTCAGATGAGAATAACAAAGGCAAATCCGAACGATTATGATTTTGTTGATTTTGTAAGTACCTCTGGTAATGTACTAGCAGGTGTATCTTTAGGCACAAATGCACCTTCTTATATAAATGTAGAGATACGAATTGGAAGGACATTGAGGCAAAAAGCCCATAGATTTACCGTCGGAAACAGAGGTTCGGGAGTTCCCGCAGCAAATTACACTTATAGAGATTATATAGAAGTGCCTTTTCAAGTATGGGATACAGAAAATAACAGACAGCTTATGATTTCTTTTAGAGACCAGCAAGATGATGGAAAATTTAATCTCTTGCCTCTGAATACCACTACTGATTTTTTAGAAAATAGCCGAGAATACTTGTATATTCATAATATAGAATATAGAGACATAGCAAACCTTTCTATTTCTACAAATGGCGGGCAAGAAAACGCACTGTATTTAAATATATGGATGGTATTAGCAGAAAATCAAGAATGGAACGAAAATACCCTTCCCGAATTTACAATATCCCTTCAAAAAAAAAAACAATATGCAGCATCATATAGAACAACAGTTATAGCCGATGGCTACGGTCAATTCTCCACACTATCGGGAGGAGTAGTAATAAATCTCAATAAATATATTCACGTAGATCATCACAGTTTAACTATATCTAATAAAAATACAACAGATAAGACCTTTCGCTTAATAGATACAAATGATGGAGGAATTTTTTATACATCTCTTTCTACAAAGCCAGGAGAGCTGAACGGGGATTGGACAAACGCAGGGTATGGTTATGTAACAGGGCAATTTTATGGGGTTGATAAAAAACCAGGAAAAAATAATTTCAATTTTATTGGAGGATTACAAGATAATAATACGGTTCTGTATAACAACTCTCTTCCCGCAACAGATACCACCAAGTACACTGCAAAAATAGGAGGTGATGGCTTTCAAACTGTTTGGAATTATGCAAATGCAAATGAAATGATAGGCGGTTTTCAATTTAATGGCTTTGGAAAATCAAAAGACGGAGGCAAAACGTTTTACTCCGCTATAGCAGGTATGACTCCCGAAGAAACCGATGGAAAACTTTACCCATTTTATTCAAAATTAGAAAATATAAAAAGTAATCCTCATACTCTCTATACCGTAAGTACAGAAGGAGTATACAGATCTGATAATTTTGGAGATAGTTGGAAATTGAACCCTATTAATACAATATATTGGCAGAATGGTTTTGGTTCTTTTATGGATGTCTGTATTTCTCAAGCAAATCCTTCTATAGTATGGGCAGGAGGAAGAATGTCTTCCTCGGCAAGATTATTTGTATCAAAAAACGGAGGATACACCTTTGATACCATACCAAACTATTCCATAGATAAAACACTCCGCGGAAGTTTTTCAGGAATTGCTACCCATCCTACAGAAGATTCTACCGCATACTTACTCTTTTCTTTCGCAAAAAAATCAAAAATAATCCGAACTAAAAACTTAGGAAAAACATGGGAAGACATCTCCCGATTCTCTAACGGATCATCCCAATCAGGATTCCCGGATATTGCTGTTTACTCTCTTCTTGTTTTGAAAAACTCTACAGGCAATGAAACTATTTTAGCAGGAACTGAAGTAGGTATTTTTGAAACACAAAATGATGGTGTTTTATGGACCATAACCCCTAACTTCCCAAGAGTATCTGTTTTTGAAATAAAATTAGTAGACGACCAAATAGTCCTTGCTACCCACGGAAGAGGTATATGGACAGCTGCTTACTCTGAAGTACCCACTGTTACTTTTGTCCCAAAAATAACAGGAGTAGGTATGAACCCAAGTGGAAAAATAGCAGGAAGCATTTCTTTTCTCTCCGATTTTGACTCTACCGATGTTTTTGTCAAAGGAAAAAAAATTGCAAAAATAGGAAATACACCTGCAAATAGCACCAAAGCATTCTCTTTTCAATACCTATCCCTTTTAGATAAAGATACTTTCTTCCTCTATGCCACCAGCTATAAACAAGGAAAACCATACAAGGCACTTCCTTATAAAACTATATACCAAAAAAACGCAACCATCCTTACCTACATAACAGAATACGAAAATGATTTTAACAATCCTACCAAATGGAACGACTTTCTCGGTGATTTTGAAGTAAAAACAGTATACCCTTTCGCTAACCCTGCAATACATTCCCCACACCCATATACAGACGGGTATATACAATATACACATACCCTCAAATACCCCCTTATTGTTTCCAACGGACTCAGTATTTTCTATAAAAATATAGCTATTATAGAAGGATGTGTAGATTCTATCGCTTACGATGATCCTGACTTTTGTGATTATGTCATAGTAGAAGGAACAAAAGATGGAGTCACATGGAAACCACTCCTAAAAGGATATAATTCCCTTGCCCATAATGAATGGAAAGAAATCATGCAGACATGGAAAGATCCAGAAACAGGAGAACAAAGGCAAGGATCCATTCCCGACGTAAATACATGGAAAATAACATCAATTGTTATTCAACCTACTTTTAATCCAGGAGATACTATCTTACTCAGACTCCGAATCCATTCCGACCAATATTCATACGGATGGGGATGGACTATAGATGATATCACTATAAACACAAGACAAACTCCCATACTTCATACAACCTCTTTCACAAATACTCTTTCCATTTACCCTAACCCTACAACCGATTACATCATCATCAAAAGCCCCCTCAAAATAAAAGGATATAGTATATACAACACCTCGGGTCAATTAATATTACATAATCCCCAATGGAATCTTAACAATAGAGAAGCAAGTATTGATATAAAAAAACTAAAACAAGGAAATTATACCCTCATACTGTTCGATGAATACAATACGATTCTGAAAACAGAAAAAATCATAAAAAAATAATGGTAGGCAATGGTAAAAAACAAAACCTTAAAAAATTGCCGAAAAACGGAACAGACGAATGACCATCAACAAACTCATTTTAGGGGATAATTTAGAAATAATGAGAAAAATGGACAGCGATTCCATAGATTTAATATATCTTGACCCACCATTTTTTAGCAATAAAAATTACGAAGTGCTTTGGGGAGACGAAGGTGAAATTCGCAGCTTTCAAGATAGATGGTCCGGAGGTATTGAACATTACATCATGTGGCTCAAAGAAAGAGTTATGGAAATGCACCGAATATTAAAACCCACAGGTTCTATTTATTTACATTGTGATTGGCACGCAGATGCTTATATTAGAGTTTTTATATTAGATAAAATTTTTGGTGAAAATAATTTTAGAAATGAAATTATCTGGAGTTATCAAGGAACAGGTGAACCAAAGAATTTTTTTAAAAAAAAGCATGATAATATTTATTTTTATTCAAAATCAAATAAATATTTTTTCAGTGATTCAGATACAAAAGAAGATATAAGTGATTTTTCAAAAACGAAATTTAGTAAAGAAGACGAAAAAGGTAAATATAAAGAAATAAAACATCCAGATGGTTCTGTTTATAAGCAATATGTAAGAGAAAATATGAGAATGCGTGATGTTTGGGAAATTCCATTAATAAATGTAATGGCAAAAGAAAGAATCGGTTATCCAACTCAAAAGCCCGAAGCACTTTTAGAACGGATAATAAAAGCAAGTTCTCATGAAGGACATGTAATCCTTGATCCATTTGTTGGCGGAGGAACCTCCATAGCAGTTGCAGACAAATTGAATAGAAATTGGATAGGCATAGACCAAAGTGTGCAAGCCATTAAAGTAACAGAGTTTCGTTTGAACAAGCAACAAAGTTTATTTTCCAAACCATTTACGGTGCAGTTACACAAGTATGATTACGACACATTGCGTTACAAAGATGCTTTTGAATTTGAAACGTGGATAGTTGGGCATTTTGGAGGATTATCTAACTCAAGACAACGAGGAGATTTAGGACTTGACGGCAGGACACGAGAAAACCAACCTATCCAAGTGAAACGGAGCGACAACATTGGACGAAACGTAATAGACAATTTTAAATCGGCTTGCGAAAGATACGACAAAACGAGTTACGAAAAAAATAAGTCAGAAAATAAACCCTTGGGTTTTATTATTGCGTTTTCATTTGGCAAGGGTGCGATTCAGGAAGTAGCAAGGTTAAAAGTAGAAGAACAAGTAACCATTGAATTGATAACAGTAGAAAGCATAGTTCCCATAGCAAAAAAACCGACTTTGCAAGTAGAAATGCAAGATTTAGGAAAAGTAAAAGAGTTACGACAAATAGAATTTATAGCCACAGGGAAAAGCGATGCGGGGATTGAATTTTATGCATGGGACTTTACCTACAAAGAACCAAATTTTGTGCCTGAAATTTTACTTGACAAGACGGGCAAACAAACCTATTTGTTCAAAGCTGGTGAGCATACAATTGCAGTGAAAGTGGTTGATAACGAAGGACTTGAAAACACAGAAATTATCAAGTTAAAAATAAATGGTGAAGTCAACCGAAACTAAAAGATTTTAGTAAATTTGAAACGAAATGCGAACTTAAAGATGATAAAATCTTAGGAGATTTATCAACACTTATGGATTTAAAATCCAGAGTTATTGTAAATTCGGAACTATTGAATGAAATGACGATATTTGAGTAAAAATCCTTTGAGCAACTGAATATTATATCAAATGCCACGAACCTTTCAGAAAAATCACTTTTTATCCACTTGTAGTTTTGTAAATAATTGATTATCAATAGTTTTAAAACTCAATATTTTAATAAAAAGAACTTTTCGGGGTGAGATCAATTTTAATAGCAATGCAAAAATGTAATTTTATTAATGCTATGAGACATTTTCTCATAAAAGAAGAAGTAAAAGATATGTTTACTATACTTGAACGAAAAAGATCTTTGTTTACTCTCTTCTCTAAAGAAGAAAATCCTATGGCAATCCTTATAGTTTTCCACAAACATATTATTATTAAAAACAAATACAATAAATAACCCATTAAACAAAAATGAAAAAAAATAAAATAACATTAGCAGTATTAGCAATACTATTAGCAAGTAGTAATATACAGAGTAATGCTCAAAACTATATAGACTCCAATAATAACGGTCTCATAGAAGTTTATTATATAGAGCAGTTAGATTCCATGAGATATAATTCTACGGGAACATGTAGCGGGAGTATTTGTAATGGTTATGAACTGATGCGCAATTTAGATTTTAGAAATTCTACTTCGTATAGAAACTATGAAAGTTATATAAGCAGAACTAATGATTCTTCTTTTTATAGAATGAATAGAGGATGGAATCCTATTGGAACGGGTATTGTTCTTGCGGATGATGTGGAAGGAAATAATACATATAATGCTCTTTTTGAAGGGAATACTTATACCATAGATAATCTGTATATAAATAGAAGTAGTGATGATATTGTAGGTCTTTTTGGATATGTAGATACCAGTTGTATTATCAGAAACATAGGACTCAGAAATGTTTCTGTCTCTGGTAATAATTATGTCGGCGGATTGGTAGCACTTAATAGTGTTGGAATAATAAGTGAAAGCTACGCTATGGGATATGTCTCTGGTATTGATGGTGTGGGCGTATTAGTGGGATATAATAATGGACAAATACATCTAAGCTATGCTACAGGATTTGTCTCAGGTAGTAAATATACCGGAGGATTAGTGGGGTATAATATTGGAACAATAAATCAAAGTTATGCCACAGCATCTGTCTTTGGTACTACATCTTCTATTGGTGGATTAGTGGGAGATAATCACATGGGGAGAATAAGCCAAAGCTACGCTACAGGATCTGTCTCTGGTAAGAGTATTTATGGTCTTGGTGGATTAGTGGGATATAGTAATGGTGGATTAATAGCCGAAAGCTACGCTACAGGATCTGTCTCTGGTACGGGTGATTCTCGTTTTATTGGTGGATTAGTGGGATATGTTTTTAATGGAATGGACACTGGTGGGGAAACAATCGTAACAAGAATAAGTCAATGCTATGCTACGGGATCTGTCTCAGGTTATTCTAATGTGGGAGGATTGATAGGATCTAATTGGGATGGAGGAAATAATATTTATGTGCCAATCTTTAATATAATAGTCCGTGGAGTAATAAACCAATCCTATGCTACGGGATCTGTCTCGGGCTATTCTAATGTGGGAGGATTGATAGGGTATAATAACGGATATGTACACCATGGCTATTGGAATAAAAATGCTATACAAACAGTGGAAGGAAACCCAAGGAGTAGTAATGACAAAGTAGAAATAGGTAAAATAGGAACAAATAGTGCAATTTATTATATAAGCGGTCTCACTCTTGCTGCTCTGCAGAGTCCTACGGGATTAGGAACAGATAGCATACAAGAATTAGGACCGGGTTTTACATACAGACAAGGGTTCTTCCCTGTGCTTCATAGAGGAGCTAGAATAACCATAAATAATACCTCATTTACTCAGACAACACCCAGTATTACGAATATAGGAACGAATAATGTGATAACAAATATTATGCAAGGAACTGTATCTACCCGTGCTACTCTCAATCTAGATGGAATACATTTTACCGCCAATATTATAGAACCTACCAATATAACAAGCAATGATTTTCTTACAGAGACCGTAGATGGAACAGGGAGTGGTATAATAGGCAAGTATCATATAACCGTAAACTTTACATATCCTGGGATTAAAAGGTATGATGATGCACCTTTTAGATTAGAAGCAACAACTCTTGAAGGGATCCCCGTTTTATTTTCTTCTGCTTCTACTTTGATAAATATTAATAATAATACGGTTACTATAAATGGATCCGGAACAGTGAATATTACTGCGTATACTGAAAATGATACTCTTTTTGGTTTTACTAATCAAATACTTACCATACACAGAGCAGCTCATGGTATCTCTTTTGGAGCATTAAACACGAGAACTTTTGGAAATGCTCCTTTTGTTTTACAAGCAACACATTCTACAAGTTTACCTGTTGTATTCTCAGCTTCTAATACTCTTATAAGTATCAGCAGAGATACAGCTCTAATAAAAGGAGCAGGAACAGTAAATATTACTGCGTACCGTGAAGATGACATTGCCTTTGATTTTATTACTCAAATACTTACTATACACAGAGCAAATCAGAGTGTATCTTTTAAAGCACTAAGCACGAAAACTTTTGGAAATGCACCTTTTGTTTTACAAGCAACATCTTCTGCCGATTTACCTATTATATTTTTGACTTCCAATACTTTAGTAAGTATTCGTGATAATACAGTGAGTATAAACGGAGTGGGAATGGTCAACATTACTGCTTATCAAGTAGGAAATGAAAATTATTTACAGGCGTATGAAATACAAACACTCACTATAAGGGAACCAAATGATCCTCGTAAAATAAACCCCTCTCTTACTTTTACCGCTATTCCTACTCTTACCATAGCACAAAAGTATGTATTGACAGCCATTTCCAACAGCCATGGAGTAATAACTTTTATTTCCAGTGATGATAAAATAGTAACTGTAAAAGGAAATACTATCACCGCAGCAAGAACTGGAACAGCTTTCATTATAGCAAGTCAAGAAGCAAATATAGAGTTTAATTCTGCTATTGCTCAACAAACAGTCACAGTAGTAGATATTCGTTACATTAATCCTCTTACTTTCATAGAAAGAAAAAAACCTGCTACAAGTATTTATCCCAATCCTGCAAATGATTACATTACTATTCAAACAGATAAAAATCAAAAAATTTCATCTGTGAAAGTATATGATATAGCAGGTCGGATTTATGAGTTAAAAGTTAAAAGTTATGAATTAGATATAAAAACATTACCGAAAGGAGAATATATTATTATAATATATGGAGAAAAAGGAGAGGTTCTGAAAACAGAAAAAATAATGAAA
>JASGCU010000007.1:7008-39991 GCA_030053935.1 Chitinophagaceae bacterium | reverse complement strand
GAAAAAATAATGAAAGAATAATGACTATCTGCAAGAAAACAAATAAAAAACGGTTCAAAACTTTTCGGACAACCTCTTTTTTTTTTATTCTTTCTCAAAAAATCAATTTTTAGAACCAAACACAATATATTATAATCAAAGAATATAAGAATATAATAAAAAGAGTATCTTTGTGGGGGTACAATAAGTTAATATCTTATGAACATACAATTATGAAAATAGAAATTCTAAAATCAAAAATTCATAGAGCGAGAGTAACACAATCAGAACTCCACTATATAGGAAGTATAACTATTGATGAAGCGTTGCTCAAGGCATCGCATATTATAGAATATGAAAAAGTACAAGTCGTAAATATAAATAATGGCGAAAGATTTGAAACATACGCTATAAAAGGTGCCTACGGAAAAGGAGAAATATGTGTTAACGGGGCTGCTGCAAGAAAGGTTCAAGTAGGGGATATGCTCATTATTATTTCTTATTGCCAGATGGATATAGAAGCAGCAAAAAATCACAAACCCTTTATAATATTCCCCGATCATAATAACCAAATCGTACCTTGAAAAAGATCCTTCTTATTATTTTAAAATTTGTATCCCCCGCATGTGCTTCTATTATTATCATGTGGTGGCTTTTTAAAGACATGAAAATAGAAGAAATGCTCGCAAATATTTCTCATATCAATACAAACTACTTCTATATTGGCATTGCTTTTTTTATAACCTTAATAAGTCATTATATAAGAGCAGTAAGGTGGAATATGCTTTTACGTGCATTAGGACATACTATTTCTCACAATAAAGTATTCATATCCGTGTTAATAGGATATTTAGGAAATATTATCCTTCCCAGATTGGGTGAAGTAATCCGTTGTTCCATTCTCAAGAAAACCAATAATGTTCCTCTTGCATCCTCTATCGGAACAGTCATAACAGAAAGGATTGTCGACATTGTATCTATGATAGTAGTTATTTTTATATCTGTACTTATAGAATTTGATAAAATATCTCAGGTTCTCTTTCCCATACTCCATCAAATATATCAAAAAATACAAGGAAGGTACCTTTTACTCTTTTTATTTATAATGAGCGCTTTTTTATTAGCAATGCTCTATACCATAAAAAAATTTTTTGCTTCTCAAAAAATCCTTCTCAAGATACAAGAACTTTTTACTTTATTTGTTGCCGGAATACAGAGTATAAAAGATATACATTCTCCAAAATGGTTTTTTATACATACCTTTTTACTTTGGTTCACCTATTATCTAACTACTTATGTAGTTATCATAGCTTTTTCTAGTACAGAAGGGATTACTCTATCCCAAGGAATAGTAGTATTAGCAATGGCAACTATTGGTATGGCTCTTCCTGTGCAGGGAGGATTTGGAACATTTCACTTTTTTGTTTCCCAATCACTTATATGGTATAATATAGATAGCGCTATGTCTAAAACCATAGCTACTATTTTACATACTACGAGTATAGTAGCAATTATTATGTATGGAGGAGTAGCTTTTTTATGCTTTTTCTTTCTGAAACATAAAAAACATGATACAGACCAGTAAGAAAATTTGCTCTCTTGCAGATGCAATACCTACCATCCGCGGATGGAAAAAAGATACTAATAAAATTGTATTCACCAATGGATGCTTTGATATTATCCATAAAGGACATATAGACTACTTGGAAGAAGCAAAAAATCTAGGAGATAAACTCATCGTAGGAATAAATAGCGATGCTTCTATCAGAAAATTAAAAGGAAAAAATCGCCCTATAATAGATGAAGCAAGTAGATTACGAGTATTAGCTGCGATAGAATGTATAGATATGGTGATTCTTTTTGAAGAAGAAACCCCTTTATTAGTAATAAAAGCCATACACCCTGATATTTTGGTAAAAGGAGCAGATTATATGCAAAAAGAAGTAATAGGGGCTGATTTGGTATTACAAAACGGTGGAAAAGTGCAATTGATACAGATAACCGAGGGTTATTCTACTTCCCGCATTGTAGAAAAAATAAAGGAATCCGAATAATTACTTACCATTATGGTATGGTTTTTATTTTCAATCATTGACTTATTTCATGAATGTTCTTCTGCCCCCATTGTATTTACCATTTCCATTGTACACACCGAAACAGTTGTAATTCGTTTTATTAAATCAATTACAGTTTGTTTATAATCGGTAAATTTATACGTATTAAACTTTTCTGCAATTGTCTTATCATCTATTGTTTTTTCTTTGTATTGGTCTACTATCCAATGCAATGCACTACGATTTCCAAATTTATATTCCCAAGCAGATTTTGGAATTCCTGATATACTTGTATTTTCGTCTAAAATAATCTCTCCGCTTTCCGGTAAAGCTTTTAATTTTGGATTGGGATTATCTTTTAACCCTTCACTTTTAACTATTAACTCATAACTCTCCACGTTTTCATAACCAATATGCAAATCCATTAGTTCCTTGCCCCACTTACTCCATTTCCAAAAATCGTTGTAAAGCGGTACTCTTGGAAATTCTCGTTTTAAGTTGAGTTCGTATTTTTTAACATATTCAGGATTATGAAAAACTGCGTAAGTATAATAAAATATATCTTCTTTGGTAATCGTTTTATCATTATAATGATTCTTAAATTGAATTAATCCCCAATCGGTTACGTTTTTTAATTGGTTTCCTTTTTTGTCGTAGCGGTATAAAGGAATGCAAACACTATCCCCGTTAAAATGTAAATCAACTAATGTATCAGATCCTAAAACATTGAATTCTTTTTTTGACTGATTTATTGTAATTATTTTATTTTTTATTTTTAAGCTTTTTCCAAATATTAAGTAGTGATTGTTTGTTAATCTGTCGCTCAGTTTTTTTTCTGAATAGTATTGTTTTTTTACAAATGGTCGGTAAGCAATCAATGAAAAAGAGTTCTTTAGAAATTTTAATTTTTCATTTCTTAATAAATTATTCTTTAATGCTTCACTCCACTTAATAGAATAATCTAATACATCATTTATTTCATGTTGCGTTTTTTTATCTTTTAATTTTTCAACTTCTTTATTATAAATATCAATAAAAAACTTTATTTTATTTTCTAAATTTTTTGTATCAAAATCATAAACCCATTCATCTCTGTTTGTTGCAACTCCATTTGTAGTAAGCCGAAACAATGTATTTTTATTATTCTTTTCTATTATGGGAATGAGTTTTTCAAAATCTGTGTCAGCAATATTTATCCAGTTGTTATTTTTATCGGCTTGGATACTTTCAAATGGAATGGTTCGCAAAGA
This sequence comes from Chitinophagaceae bacterium, assembly GCA_030053935.1. Lineage (NCBI taxonomy): Bacteria > Pseudomonadati > Bacteroidota > Chitinophagia > Chitinophagales > Chitinophagaceae > Chitinophagaceae bacterium. The sequence continues at coordinate 36,708 of JASGCU010000007.1, read as the reverse complement.
TGTTGTTTCTAAAAATTCTAATTTTTCTTTTGCAGTTGGGAAATCCACTGGATAATATTTAATGAATTTTGTATCTGCTTTTTCTTTTCGTACGAAAAAAGCAATTGCCACACCTGTCATAATATTAAAAACATTTGCTTTTGCTTGTCCGCTGTTTGCACGAATATCTCCGTGTAAGTCCACAATATATGCATAATCAAATTCTTGGGCTATACTTTTACGAAAACCGTCAAACGTTCTGCTGTCAATAAAAGAACGGTTGGTAATAAAAGCCACAATGCCATTTCCATTTATTCTATCAGTTGCCCAACGATAAAATCTTGCATACATATCATATACTTTTGTTTTTTGGGCAGCACTATAATATACGTAAGTTTCTTTTATGCGTTTGTCTATTTCTTTGTAAGTTCTATTTTTATTATTATCATTTTCATTCTGCTGATGAGCATTATATGGTGGATTTCCAATAATTACTGATATTTTTTTCTCGTTTTGTTTTATGACTCTGTCCAAATTTTCGGCACTTACAGCATAGAGTTTGGTTTTCAATTGTTTTCCTTCGTAGCTAAATCCTAAGTTATCTAAGGTATCAACAAAAACGATATTCTCATAAGGTTCGTATTTTTTCATTTTTTGCTGATAGGTATATTCAATATTGAGGTTTGCAATATAATAGGGCAAAATCGCCAATTCGTTGCAGTGAATTTCGTTTTTATATTTATATTTTAAGTATTGTTCGGGGATATATTCAATAATATCGGTTATAAAAGTTCCTGTACCTGTACAAGGGTCAAGGATTTGCACGTTTTTATCGGCAAGATTTTTTCCAAAATATTTTTCCAGTAAAAAGTCAGTGCTTTCCACCATAAATTTAACAATTTCATTGGGCGTATAGATTACTCCGAGTTTATCTGCTCCTTTGGGATTATAAGCTTTATAGAAATTTTCGTAAACAACTTTCAGAAACTTTTGTTTTTCGTGGTAGCTTTCAATATTTCCTGCTTCCCGTTTTATGGTTTTGTAATAACTATCAATAGTAGCAAGTGTATCACGACGGACTGCTCCTGTGAAAAAAGTATTCACAACTATTTCTAATTCTCGTGCAATATTATTTTCTCTGTGAAAATGACTGTCGCCAAATACTGTATCAAATATTTCTGCTGTTAAAATATGTTGAATAATCATTTCTCGAATATCAAAAGCTGATATTTCGGGATTGATACTTTCACGGCATACATTCCAAAATTTTTCACGTTGTATTCTAAATTCGGGGTTCTTTTCTTGCTCCGCAATCATGGTGCGGAGCGTCTCCACAATATACGGAATATCTTCTTTAAATTTTTGAACAGCAATCCGAAAATCTGTTATCTCAGGGCGTTCATATTGTATAAATGCGGTTAAAATACGATGCAAAAATTCGGGGTTTTTCATTTCTCCCCGCATTAATTCTTTGTCTTGTTGAATTAAAACAATTTGTTCTGAGTTTTCAAATAGAATATTAAAAGTCGGATAACCAATTTCAATTTTTTTTTTAATCTCTTCGTCTAAATTATCTTGCATATCTTTACTTTCCCAATATCCCCAATCTTGTTGCAGGGCAGTTCTTACTGTTCCGTCTGGTCGTTTTCTAGAATATTTGAGTGATACTTCATCAACTAATTGTAATTTCTTTTGTACGCAATATCTGTCTAATAAATTGGCAAAAGCACGGCGAATACTTCTTTCATTCTCTGTGCCACCAAAACGTTTGTATTCGTTTATTGTATTATAGTAATTATGTATATCTTGTATTGACATAGTTTTTTAATTTTTGTAAATAAATTTTTTGTTCATCATTGGGTACGTCATACATCATTCTATTGGGATAGGAGAGTCAGAAATTCTTCCTCTGTGATCATGGTAATATTTAACTCTTTTGCCTTTTCTAATTTAGCTGGTCCCATATTTTCGCCTACCACAAGATAATCTAATTTTTTGGAGATAGAGGAGAGTAGTTTTCCTCCGTTTTGTTTTATGATATTTTGGAGTTCTTCCCTTTCCCATCTTTTGAATGTTCCGCTTATGACAAAGGTTTTATTTTCTAATATGTTGGATGGAGAGTTGGATTCTTTTTCTTTTATTTGAAAATGCAATCCCGCTGTTTTAAGAGCATGAATAAACGTAATATTTTGAGGGTTTTGGAAAAAATGCTGGATACTTTGAGCTATTTTTTCTCCTATTTCGGGTGCGCTTATGAGATCTTGATATGATGCATTCATAAGAGCATCTATATTTTGAAAATGGGTTGCAAGTTTTTCGGCGGTAGTTTTTCCTACATATCTTATTCCTATTGCAAACAGGACATTTTCAAAGGGTTCTTGTTTTGATTTCTGAATAGAATGTATAATATTCTCGGCTGATTTTTCACGGAGAGAACGAATATTATTTCCTCCTTTTTTGTCAGAAACAGTTTGTATTTCTAACCCATTCAGCATTTCGTAAGTGAGCTTATAAAGGTCGGATGGGTATTGTATAATATGTTTATCTATCAAACCACGAATGGTTTCTGTTCCAAGGTTTTCTATATTCATAGCATTTCGAGATATAAAATGCTCCATTCTGCCGAGTATTTGTGGCGGGCATTTCTCTCTGTTGGGACAATAGTGATTTGCTTCGGTTTCGTATCTCACTAATGGAGTATTACATTCGGGACAATGTGTTATATATTGAATGGGAAGAGAATCTTGTTTGCGATTTTCTAATTGTACTCCTGTAATTTTAGGTATAATTTCTCCTCCTTTTTCTACAAAGACCGTGTCTCCAATGCGGATATCCAATCTCTGCATTTCATTTGCATTATGAAGTGATGCTCTTTTCACAATAGTTCCTGCCAATGAGACGGGCTTAAGTTCTGCAACAGGAGTTATGGCTCCTGTTCTTCCCACTTGATAAGTAATATTTTCTAGGAGAGTAGTAATACTTTGAGCTTTATATTTAAAGGAAATAGCCCATTTAGGGCTTTTGGAGGTGAATCCTAATAAGCGTTGATGCTCTAAATTATTTATTTTTAAAACTATTCCGTCTGTATCCAAAGGGAGAGAATGGCGTTTGGTTTCCCACTCATGTATATAAGTGATAACTTCTGCAATATGAGAGCATTTTTGAGAAGTAGGAGAGAGAGGAAATCCCCATTTTTTGAGCAACTGTATGCATTCTTCGTGGGTTTTTGCAGGGATATTCTCCCCTAAAAGATAATAGCAGTATATATCTAACTTTCTTTTTGCTGCTATGCTTGAATTTTGTAATTTTAGAGTCCCTGATGCACTATTTCTTGGGTTCGAGAGGAGCGGCTCTCCCATTTCTTCTTTTTCTCTATTCAGCATATCAAATACTTTTCGGGATAAAAATATCTCTCCCCTCACCTCAAAATATTCAGGGACATCTCCATCCTTTAACCGAAGCGGAACAGTATGAATTGTTTTTACATTTTCGGTCACATTGTCTCCTTTTTCCCCATCACCACGTGTTATAGCACGGACTAATACCCCTTTTTCATAGATTAAACTAATGGAAACCCCGTCAAATTTTTGTTCGCAAAAGTATTCAAAAGGAGCATCTTCTAATCCTTTTCTTACCCTGGTATCAAAAGCAAGAAGTTCCGCCTCCGAGTAAGTATTTCCTAAAGAAAGCATAGGATACTTGTGTAATACCGTTTCAAATGCTTTGGTTATAGTACCTCCTACTCTTTGAGTGGGAGAATTGGGGTCTCGTAATTCGGGAAATTTTTCTTCTAAATCTTGCAACCTCAATAAGAGTTGATCAAATTCGTAATCGGATACCTTTGATGTATCTTCTTGGTAATAAGCATAACTATACTCCTGGATAGTTTGTATCAGAATTTCTATTTCTTTTTTGGCTTCTAATAGGTTCATAAAAATATTTGTATTAACGTGTATTCAATAATGACAGTATAAGGTTTTCTCTCTTTAAAGATATTCTACCGTATAATGAAGTAAATATAATACATGAATTTGTAATTTGTTATTATATTCTTGATTTTTTATTGGTAAACAGAATACATGGGTTGGATCATCCTCAAAAAAAAGAATAACATACACAAAAAAACGAAATAGTGACCTTATTTTATAAAAAATTAAAAAATATTTTTTAATTTAGGAATAGCTGTTTTTGTGTTTTTTATCAAAAATAATTAAGACATTTATTATTTTTTTAATAAACGAATCTTAAAATACTAAAAGGGTTCTGGTATTTTCTAAAGTTCAAAATAGTAACAATAATTTTTAGAATCAGTCAAAAATTAATTTTTTGTAATATGTTTAAATACATTAATATTAAGTTAGTAAGTATGTACTTATTGAGTAAGTATATATTATTTTTCATGAGGGGGATTTCATCTTATACTTATTTGATGCTAAAACATCTCAGTATAAGTATGTTATTTTTGCTGTTATGCATTCATTTTGTGCTAGCACAGGGGGATTATAGCTTATCGAAACAGATTCCATTAAATATATCGGCAAGTTTGTCTCCCGATAAGAAAACGTTTAGTTCTACTTTTGGGGACTATAATAATGATGGCTTTGTAGATTTATTTGTAACAGGATACGGTAATTCTATCTTATTTCAGAATAAGAATGGAGAATTTGTAAAAGATACTGTATCCTCTATTATAGGTCTTACAACCACGCCTTCTGCTAAATTTCTGGATTATGATAATGATAGGGATTTAGATCTGTTTGTAATAGGAAATCATAATGGAACAATGGTAGCAAGATTATATGAAAATGATTCCTCTAACTATTCTTTTAGAGAACTCACGGGAAGTAATTTTGCATTTCAAGGTCTATCCATTCCATCATCTGCTGTTTTAGATTATAATAATGATGGTTTTATGGATATATTTATAACGGGTACCACTGACAGCAGAGACCCAAGAATCTTCTATAGTTTTATCGCAGCACGTTCTATTCTTTATAAAAATAATAATGGAACCAGTTTTACTGTAGCGGATACTACTTTTGAGAATACATTAGGTTCTAATATCATGGTCGTAGATTATAATAATGATGGGAATTCAGATATTATTATACAAGGGATTGCGAGTACACAAGATATTGGGAATGACGATGTCACATTAGCAGGCAAATCATTTTTTTATAAAAATAACGGAACAGGTTTTTTACTGGACACTGCAAATAGCAATAATATTATCGGCATAACTTCGGGTTCTTCAAGTTTTGGAGATTATGACAATGACGGTGATGTAGATATATTTACTTCGGGATGTATTGAAGAAACGACGAACAGTTGTAACAGAGCAATATCTAAACTATACAGGAATGATTCTTCTCGTTTTTCCGAAGTCCCAAACCTGTTTAATACTAAACGAATACATGCTTATGATAATGGAGATCAAAAATTAATCACAGACAGTGTATATTTAACACAGAGTTTTTTTAGAGATTACAATAATGATGGATTTTTAGATATATTCTCTTTTGGAACAGTAGCACCTACACCTAATAAAAGTTATTTTTATAGTTCACAAATGAAATTATATAAAAATAACTCTGGCACAGGGTTTTCAGAAGTAACTTCCTCTTATCTTGGTAGCAGTGTAAATGATGAAAAAAAATTATTATTCTTATATGGAGTAGATGCAAGCTTTGGGGATTATGATAATAATGGAACATTAGATATAATATTATCGGGTTCTGAATATAACACTAAGTTATATGTTTATAGTCAAGACACAGGTTCTGCAAGTTCGAGAGTAAATACAACCGCTGTGGTATCAAGAAACACAATTCCCACTCCTCCTACCAATCCTCAGGTAAGTTTTGTTAACAGCAAAGCTTTTTTTTCTTGGAGTGCCTCAATCGACCAAGAAACTGAAACAATGGGTCTCTCTTATAATATGTATGTAGGAACAAGAACCAATAGAGATAGTATAAAAGCATCTTTATCTTTTACAGAAAATAATAACGGCACGAGGAAAATTTCAGAGCCAGGGATTATACAAGGAACTTCTTATAATATAGATCTCCCAAACCTTCCAAATGGACGATATTATTGGGGAGTTCAGGCAATAGATGGCGTTCTCGCAGGAGGATCATACTCTCAAGCAGGAGCTTTTATCGTAAATAACGGCAGGTTTAAAGGATTAAAACCACAAACCATTACTTTTACCATACCCGCACAAAAAATAATAACGGATACATACTTTATTATCAGTGCTACTGCTAACACTACTATGCCCATAAGGTTTGTAAGCTCTAACCCCTCAATAGCAACCATCAACGTAAATACCGTAACCATAAAAAGTGCAGGAATAGTACATATAAGTGCTTTTGTAAATGCTCCTAATGGAAGTGCAGATACGACATATATAGAAACAACAGAAGTAATCAGAAAACTAGAGGTGATAAAAGTAACTCAAACTATTTCTTTCCCCGCTCTTTCTCCTCAATATGCTCCTATTGGAAATACATTTGTTTTAAATGCTTCTGCAAGTTCGAGATTAGAATTATCTTACGTCCCTTCCAATACGATGGTAAGTATTAATAGAAATACTGCAACTATACGTGGTATAGGTACGGTAAATATTACTGCTATACAGTCAGGAAATAATAATTATGAAGAAGCCATTCCTATTACCAGATCATTGACCATTTCTAAATTAAACCAAACTATCACGTTTGGAAATGTATCAAATCCCACCATAGGACAAACTTTAGTTCTGAACGCCAGTTCCAGCAGTAGTTTAATGGTAAGTTATAGAAGCTCCGATGTAACTATAGCATCAGTGAATGGCAATACGCTAACAGCAAAAGCTGTAGGAAGTGTAACTATTACTGCCACGCAAGAAGGAAATGAAAATTTTAATCCTGCTACCGCTACTCAAAATGTAACAGTAATAAATTCTACTAAACTCATACCCTCTCTTACTTTCACTGCTATTCCTAATCTCAGCATAGGGCAAAAGTATACTCTTATTGTTACCTCTAATAGTCCTGTACCAATAATATTTACTTCATCGGATACGAATAAAGTAAGTATCAGAGGAACTACTGCTACAGCAAAAGCAATTGGAACTGCTACTATTACAGCTAATCAAGTAGAAAATACAGAATATAATGCCGCTACCGCTCAGCAAACGGTAACAGTAGTAGTTTCTACTACTCCATCTATGCATCCTCTCACTCCCATAGAAAAAGGAAACTCTGCTATCCGCATCTATCCTAATCCTGCCAATGATTATATAACCATTCAGTATGATAAGACACAAAAGGTTGCATCTGTGAAAATATATGATATTACGGGAAAGAGTTATGAATTAAGAATTAGGAATTATGAATTAGGCTTGAGAGTAGATTTGAAAACTTTATCCAAAGGAGAATATATTATTATACTCTATGGAGAAAAAGGGGAGGTATTGAAAGCAGAGAAGATAATAAAAGAGTAATGAAAAAATAATCGTAAGGGCAGAAATTTTTCTGCCCTCATTATTTGAACAAACATACACAAAAAACGAAATAATGATCTTATTTTATAAAAATTAAAAAATATTTTTTAATTTAGGAATAGATGTTTTTGTGTTTTTTATCAAATAAAAAAAAAGAGAAAGAACCGAGTAACAGAAAAATATGTAAAAAATAATAGAAAAAACAATACCTACCTTTAAGACAGAAGAAACAAGGATTCAAAAATATGAGACTATCCCCATTATCGATGCAATAAGTTTTGACAAAGATGTATTATCTAAAGCCAAAAACTCTAATATCAATTTGCTCAAATACAGAGGAGAACATTTTCAAGTAGTACATTACAATACTTTTTAGTTTTTTATCAGTAAAAAAAGAGCAATGAATTTCAAAGTTATATCAGATTTTACTCCAACAGGAGATCAGCCACAGGCAATACAATCACTCTATGAAGGACTTATGAGAGGAGATAACTATCAAACACTTTTAGGAGTAACAGGTTCGGGGAAAACATTCACTATGGCAAATGTTATAGAGAAACTGAACCGCCCCACTTTAGTGATAAGTCATAATAAAACACTCGCATATCAATTATACGAGGAACTAAAAGGATTCTTTCCTGAAAATGCTGTAGAATATTACATTTCTTATTATGATTATTACCAGCCCGAAGCATTTATTCCTTCCTCCAATACGTATATAGAAAAGGATTTATCCATTAACCAAGAAATTGAAAAACTACGTCTAAGTGCTACTGCCGCACTTTTATCAGGTAGAAATGATGTGGTGGTAGTGGCATCTGTTTCTTGCATATATGGTATTGGAAACCCTGAAGAATTTGGAAAAAATGTCATACAACTGCATAAAGGTGATAGATTGCCAAGAAATCAATTTTTATATTCTCTTATAGATATTCTATACAGCAGAAGTGATACAGATTTTAATAGAGGGAATTTTAGAGTAAAAGGTGATACGGTTGATGTTTTTATTGCCTATGGAGATTTTGCTTATAGAATTATTTTTTTTGGTGATGAAATAGAAACCATTCAAAAAATAGATCCTGAAACAGGAAAAAAAATAAATAACGAAGAAGCCATTTCTATTTTTCCTGCTAACCTTTTTGTTACAGGAAAAGAAACTCTTCAGATTGCAATTAAAGAAATACAAGACGATTTGATGACTCAAATACGTTTTTTTGAAAAAGAAGGAAAGGGATTTGAAGCCAAAAGATTACAAGAAAAAACGGAATTTGATTTAGAAATGATAAGAGAGATAGGATATTGCTCGGGAGTAGAGAATTACAGCCGTTATTTTGACAGACGAAAACCCGGACAACGTCCTTTCTGCCTCATAGATTATTTTCCTGATGATTTTTTAATGATAGTTGATGAAAGCCATGTTACCATTCCCCAAATCAGAGGTATGTGGGGAGGAGACAGGTCTCGCAAAATTAATTTAGTAGATTATGGATTCCGGTTGCCCTCCGCTTTGGATAATAGACCACTCACCTTTAATGAATTTGAAAGTATGGCAAATAGAGTGGTGTTTGTGAGTGCTACACCTGCAGATTACGAACTACAAAAATCAGATGGAATAATAGTAGAGCAAATTATACGTCCTACCGGAGTTTTAGACCCTCTTATTTATGTAAAACCTACTCTGAATCAAATAGATGATTTACTGAATGAAATTGATGAAAGGGTGAAAAATGATGAGCGCGTCCTTATAACTACCCTTACAAAAAGAATGGCAGAGGAACTACATAAGTTTTTAGAAAAAGCAGGTATACATTCAGGGTACGTCCACTCCGATGTAAAACCAATGGACAGAGTGGAGATATTAGATGGGTTGAGAAAAGGAAGTATAAGTGTTCTTGTAGGAGTCAATTTATTGAGAGAGGGGCTTGATTTACCTGAAGTATCCTTAGTAGCCATATTAGATGCAGACAAAGAAGGTTTCTTGAGAAATGTCAGGTCATTAGTGCAAACAATGGGAAGAGCTGCCCGAAATGAAAATGGAAAAGTAATTATGTATGCAGATAAAATGACCGATTCTATGAAAACAGCTATTGATGAAACAAACAGAAGAAGATCTATACAAACAGCATATAATACAGAACATAATATTATTCCTCAATCCATTAGAAGGTACAAAGCGGATAATAAACCATTCGCTTACTCTGGAGAAAAAACAGAAAAAACAAATGCTTCTGTCGCCGAACCCGTCATAAAATATATGACAACCGCACAAATAGAAAAAGTTATAAAAAATAATCAATCTCTTATGGAACAAGCCGCAAAAGATTTAAACTTTATGGAAGCTGCACGCATCAGAGATGAAATACAGATGCTCAAAAATATGCTCAAAGAAGCTCCAAAAGACAAAAAAAAATGAACCTAAACCCGAATCGAAAAACCATTTGAATCCATTTGTAATTTATAACTGTTTGCTTATCTTTTGCAATGGATTATTAACTACACTCGGTATTACTTGAGAACAAATACAATTTTCTCTTCTTAAAAGGAGTGGGAAGGGTGGTGAATACCAAATCTCAAGAAAAACAGAAGTATTCTTATTCTATCCCTATTGGTTTTTTGATAAGCTGGAAGCGATTGTTTTTATAGGGTCTAATTTTGTAATAACCCTTGTAGGTATGAGAATTATGAGAAAAAGCAAGAGAGCAGTGATGATATTTATTTGGAATATGAGAGGTATATCCCATGCTATTGGTACTACGTCAATATAATAGCTCATGGGGTCTAATGGAATTATTTCAAAATAATACTGGATAATTCCTATTGTTAATCCTATAGTATTCCCTAATAGTATTCCTTTGAAAATAATACCCATTCCTTGTAATACAAAGATATTTTTTATTAAAGAATGGCTTGCGCCGAGAGATTGCATTACTCCAATAAAATAAGATCTTTCCATTATGAGTATAAAGAGAACGGACATTATATTGAATCCTACTACAAATAAAATAATATAGAATAGCATAATGACATTTTTTCGAATAACTTTGAGCCAGTCGAAGAATTGTAATTCTTTGTTTTGGGTTGTTTCTGTAGTAAGGTTTCCGTCTATGGTATGGAGAATTTCTACTTCTGCTTGGTCTAATTGACTTTGTTTTTTTATGAACACTTCGTATCCACTAATGAGTGAATCTCCCCAGTTGTTGATTTTTTGGATGAGTGTTCTATTACAAAATATCAATTTATCGTCGAAGGTTTCTATATGTGTAGAATATATTCCTACAATTTTACATTTTCGTAATCGTGGTGGATTTTGCACAAAGTATATTATAATATCTTGTCCGAGAGATAGAAGGAGTTTGTCGGATAGTTTTTTACTTATCATGATTTCGTGGATTTGTTGTGGATTTGTTTTTAAAAATCTACCTGTTATGATATTCTCTTGGAATCTTGTGGTGTCAAAATCTTCTCCAATTCCTTTGAGAGCAATCCCTTGTACTTCATTTTCTGTTTTGATGATACCTGTTTTAATGGTAAAACTTTGCACATGAGATATATAGGGGATAGTTTTCCAATTTTTATAGAAGGTGGTTTGCAGAGGGAAGGCAGATTCTTTAGTATTATCTCCCATATTATATTTGGTGATGGTAATATGTCCCATGAGGTTGAACATTTTTTCCGTAATTTTGCGTTCAAAACCATTGAGGATGAGCAAAGATACGATGATAGTAGCAATTCCAGTTGCAAGCGAGGCAATAGCAATGCTATATATGGTATGGGATAGTGTATCTTTGCTTCCGTGCTTCATTTTTTGAAATATAAAATAGGCAAGTTTCATTATGTAAGAGTTAAGTTCTAACAATTGATTTTTTTATGAAAAAATAAATAATACCCAAAAAAAAATGACTGGAATTTAAAAATTAATTTTTTTTTGTGGACACTCAATATATAGTATACTTTATATAAAATCACTTTTAGTTTTTGTATTTTAGGATAATATTAAAAATTGACAGATAGTTTGAAGTTAAAAAATCGAGAAGAGAGAGAGTTAGGTATCGCATATTGGTTATTTTCAAAGTCTTTTATCCAGTTGTAGGAGATGACATTATTGACTCCTATGAGGTTGAGTATATCCAAACTTATTGTTATAGATTTGAGATAGGGGTATGGGAGGGGAAATATTTTTAGAATACCGAGGTCTAATCTTTGGTAATCTTTTCCTTGGAATGAGTTTCTATATTCTATATTTTTTGGGGGGCCGAAGGGGAGTCCCGTTCCGTATAAAAAGCTGAGAGATACTTTTACTGTGGGAATTCGTGGGATGTAATCTTGAAAAAATAATCCTACGGTAACCCTTTGGTCTGTGGGTCTTCTTATTTGTCCTCGTTTATCATTAAAAAGGTTTTCCGTAGTTTTTAGTATTCCGATGCTCAGCCATGAATCTGTTCCTGCGATAAATTCTCCATTTATTCTAAAATCAACTCCATAAGCCCATCCTGTAGCAGTATTTTCTCCAAAATAGCGGAGATTTATGTTTTCTATATCATAAGGTATGAGGTTGTTTAGGTATTTGCAATAAGATTCTGTAATAATTTTGAAGTTTTTATTTTTCCACTTAAAATATTTTTGTAGGTTGATGATGCCATGATAAGATTCTTGTGCTTTTATTTGTCTATTTATAGAGCCGTCGTATCTTCGCATTTCTCTATACAGCGGGGGTTGTTGGTAAACTCCTGTGGATATTCCGATGGAATAGGATTTTTTATTTCCGAAATTATATGTGTATTGGATTCTTGGACTTATGAGGAGTTGATTTGTGAATGTGCTAAAAGAATTTCGTATGCCTATATGAAATGAATGATCCTCTAATTGTATGTTGTGTTGTATATAAAAGGTATAATGGAAATTATTGAGAGATATATTTGATCCAATTTTTTGGGTTATTTTTGCAAAATCGGCGGAATCTTGAAAGGTATATTCGTCTATGAGGTCGTCCAATTTTTCATTTTTAAACTCTACTCCCATTTCGGAGGTGTGTTGGGAGTTCCAAAATAGAGAATATCTTGTGTCTGTATTTATGAAAAGGGCTTTGAGAGAATTACGGGAATGTTTGTATTGGGTTCCTAATCCTATGGTATTGAGACATTTGTTGAATCCGCTATCTGCTGTGTTTTTATTGACATCGCAAAGGCGGTATCCTGATTCTAATTCTATATTTTCTTTTTCTTCTGTATAAGTTGTGGAAAATACGACTTCTAATTTATGTTTTTCATCCCACCAATTTGTCCATTTGATAGCATTTTGCATGGTTTCGTATTGTAAAATTTCTTGTCCATCGAACCCCGCTTCAAATCTCACTTGTTTATAGAAAGTTCCAAATTCTACGGCTTCGTTTTCGGGTTTTGTAAAATATTTATTTTGGGCATACATATTTAAGAAAGAGAGTTGGTATCTATAACGTGCATTTACCTTCTTTTGGGGGAGGGAAATAAAAGATTGTATGTCGAAAAAACGAGGAAGATACTGTCCTTGTGTGGGGAGAGTATTTAAAAGATAGCGAGTATCTTTATAACGGAATCCTATGAGTATGGAGATATTTTTTATATTTCCTCCCCAATAGGCGTTAGAACCTAATAGCCCTAAAGAGACAGATGCAGATTGTTTAGTGGGTTTTTTATAAGTAACATTTAGAACAGAAGCCATTTTATCTCCATATTTTGCTTGCCATCCTCCTGCTGAAAAATATACAGAGGAGGTCATATCTAAATTTACAAAACTTAAGCCTTCTTGTTGTCCTGATTTTACTAAAAATGGTCTATACACAGGAATATCATTTACATATACTAAATTTTCATCATAGCTTCCTCCTCTTACAGAATATACGGAGCTGAGTTCACTGGTAACGACAACTCCTGGTAAAGTAGCTAATAGGCGTGAAATATCAAGAGTAGGGGCGGGTATTTCTAAAATCATTTTGGGGTTTATTTCTAAAAAATTTTGTGTTTGATTCCTTTCTTTCGTAGATTCTATATCTACATCGGACAAAATTTTTGTTTCTTCTTCTAATATTACTTCTATGGGGCTGTTTCCATTATAAAAAAGTTTTTTTTCATAATATCCTACATGTTGAAAAATAAGAGTGGTTGGAATGGGGATTTGTTTTTTTATGAGAAAATAACCAGAAGAATCAGATACTGCAATTATTATTTTGGGGTCTTGTGTACTAATAGTTACATTAGGGAGAGGTTTTTTTGTGGTTGTGAGTATGTTTCCATGTATATTTTTTTCTTGGGCAAAGATATTTTGATTTACAAAAAGAAGAGATAAAAAAAATACACGGTAAGAGAGCATGGACGTTAGAACAATTGTTTTTTTAGGTGATCATGGTATATTTTAAAAGAAATAGGTATTATAAAAAAAGAATCATTCTGTTTTTTTAGAGAGAGAGTGGTGTTGTTCTTTTTTTTTCAGATTTTATTTCTTTTCTGTTTGTTGATAGTTTGGTGGCAAGAAACATTGCTTCTCTAAAAGATAGTTCGGATGCAATATTTTTTCCGGCGATAGAAAAAGCAGTTCCATGGTCAGGAGAAGTTCTTATATAAGGCATTCCTGCTGTATAGTTAACGCCTGTTTCAAAGGAAAGCATTTTAAAAGGAATAAGTGCTTGGTCGTGATACATTGCTACAATACCATCGTATTTTTTGTATAAAAGATTTCCAAAAAATCCGTCGGAGGGGAATGGTCCAAACACTGTATAATTTTCTTCTTTGAGTTCTAAAATAGCCGGTTCTATAATATTTTTTTCTTCGTTACCGAGTAGTCCTTTTTCGCCGCAGTGAGGGTTGAGTCCTAAAACAGATATAGTAGGTCTTGCTATAAGAAAGTCCTCTTGGAGTGTGTTATACATAATTTTTATTTTATGTTTCACTAATTCTTTGGTAAGTTTTTGAGAAACTTGTTGGATAGGGATGTGCCCTGTTACTAATCCTATTTTCATAAATGCGCTTACCATCATCATTATATAATTATTACATTGAAATGCTTCTGCTAAGTATTCTGTATGGCCAGGAAAAGAAAATTCATCAGATTGCATGCTTTGTTTTGATATAGGTGCTGTTACGATTGCATCTATATATTTATTTTTCAGGTCATGGACAGCTTTTTGGAGAGAACTAAGGGCGTACTTTCCTGCTTCTTGGGATTCTTTTCCTGTTTGAATATGTATTTTTCTGTTTTGAGTGTTTATAATATATATTTTACCAGGAGATATATTTGTTATGGTTTCTATGTTATGTAAACGGAAGTGCGAGATATTTAATATTTTCATGTAATGATCAAATATTTCTTCAGACCCATAGATAACGGGTGTAAAAAAATCTAATATACGTTCGTCTAAGAGAGATTTTATTATGATTTCTGGTCCTATTCCATTTATATCTCCTATGGTAATACCTACAATAGGTATTTTTTTTTCGGTTGTCATTTTTTTATTTTGATCATTGTATGTATTCTGTTCTGTCGTTCGAGAAAGATGGTAGATATTTTATTCGTGTTTATTTTTGATGCTTTCTGCTTCATGTGGGAGATTGGATTCGGGTGTATCTTTCAGAGATACTGTTTGTGGTATAAAGTCTTCTTTTGCACCGGGTTTACTGTAGTCATAAGCCCATCTATATACTTTGGGAATATTTCCTATCCAATTCCCGTGACCTAAAATACGTGGAGTTGTCCACTCTAATGTATTACTTTTCCAAGGGTTAAGGGATGCTTTTTTTCCATTAAAGATACTATAAAAGAAGTTGAATACAAAAATAAACTGTGCTGCAAATGTAATAATAGCTGCGGTGCTTACAAAAGTATTGAGATCAGTAAATCCTTGGAAAGCATCAAAATTTGTAAAAGAATAGTACCTTCGAGGAAATCCAGCTATTCCTATATAATGAAGAGGAAAAAATACAAGGTATATACCTATAAAAGTAATCCAAAAATGAATATATCCTAATGTTTCATTCATTGTTCTTCCAAACATTTTAGGGAACCAATGATACACTCCTGCTACCATTCCAAAAAAAGAGGCACTTCCCATAACTAA
This sequence comes from Chitinophagaceae bacterium, assembly GCA_030053935.1. NCBI lineage: Bacteria > Pseudomonadati > Bacteroidota > Chitinophagia > Chitinophagales > Chitinophagaceae > Chitinophagaceae bacterium. Next base: position 21,157 of record JASGCU010000007.1, on the reverse strand, counting down.
GTGAAAGTGTGCGACTACAAAATAAGTGTCGTGCAAATTAATATCTATTGCGGAATTTCCTAAAATAAGTCCTGTTAATCCGCCTGATATAAAGAATGATACTAATCCAATAGAAAAAAGCATTGCGGGAGTAAATATTATATTTCCTTTCCAGAGGGTGGTGATATAGTTAAATGCTTTTACGGCGCTGGGAACAGCAATTATGAGGGTGAGTATGGTAAATACGGTACCTAAAAATGGACTTAGCCCAGAAACAAACATGTGATGTGCCCAAACAATAAAAGAAAGTACAGTTATTGCGAGCATAGAGAATATCATTGCTTTGTATCCAAAAATAGGTTTACGAGAATTAGTGGAAATAATTTCAGAAGTTATACCTAATGCGGGTAACAAAACTATATACACTTCGGGGTGTCCTAAAAACCAAAATAAATGTTGGTATAAAATAGGGCTTCCTCCGACGTGTGATAATGCTTCTCCTCCTATATAAATATCTGAAAGATAAAAACTGGTACCGAAAGACCTGTCAAAAACTAATAATAATGCAGCTGAAAAAAGCACAGGAAATGAGAGTACTCCTATAATGGCAGTGAAGAAAAAAGCCCAAATAGTAAGCGGCATACGGGTAAAGTACATCCCTTCAGTTCTCAAATTTATTACAGTAGTTATATAATTTATACCTCCTAATAAAGATGATACAATGAAAAATACCATAGAAACTAACCAAAGCGTCATACCTAATCCGGAACCAGATATAGCGGTTTCTAAAGCACTGAGTGGTGGGTATACTGTCCATCCAGCAGAAGCTGGTCCTGTTTCAATGAATAAGGAAATAAACATAACAACACTGGAAAGAAAGAAAAACCAATAAGAAAGCATATTTAAAAATCCAGATGCCATATCTCTCGCTCCTATCTGAAGAGGTATTAAAAAATTACTAAAAGTACCACTCAATCCTGCAGTTAATACAAAAAATACCATTATAGTCCCATGCATTGTTACCAATGCTAAGTAAAACTCTGAATCTAATTTTCCATTTTCTGTTATCCATTTTCCCAGAAGAGGTCTGAGCCATCCTAAATCAGCATCAGGAAATCCTAACTGTAACCTAAAAATAACAGAAAACATCCCACCAATTATTGCCCAAAAAATCCCCGATATTAAAAACTGTTTTGCTATAACTTTATGGTCTGTAGAAAAAATATACTTAAATATAAAACTTTGTTCATGGTGTTCCCCATCCCCATGATGCTCATCGCTGTGTTGTATTTTATGATCCATATTTATGTTTGTAGAACTCATATCTATTATTTAATTTTTTATTTGTATGTATTATTTTTAAACTATGTAATTATAATTACAATAATGTTATAATTACAATAATTTTTATTTTCTTTTAGCAAAAATACTTTTTTTTAGAAAAAACTATTTTATCATTAAAAAATGAGTATTAAAAAGTATATAATTCAATTAAAAAATGTAATTATTGAGATATATAATCTTGTAATGTTTTAAAACTTACTACCTGAAAAATTATTGTAAAAAATTACATATAAAAATATATATTTCTGTATATTACATTTTTTATAATTAAAATATCCTATTTTGACGAAATTATTATTCCATATACATTTCAAAATAAAAAACACTACCAGAACCCACAAGTTATATGAGTCACATATTTTCTTTTATACATAAAAAAATCCAAGCACTTATTTTTTTTTCAGTAAAAACACGTTCAAAAGAAGAAAGAGATCTTTTACAGGTCTATTACTTTATTTCTATTGGTTCTCTCATCATTATTGCTATTTGTATTGTCTATCTATGGCATAATTTTTCTAAAAAATATGAAATTACCTTTTATGAAAAACCTATAAATTACTTAGTATTAGGAAATTTCTACGATGGATACGATGAGGATTCTATTCAAAAATTAATTTTTCACTATATAGATATAGCAGAAACAAAACAAATGAGAGGGAATGTGGTAGAAATAAAAGGTTCTGAAATGGGAGCTGATGATTTTTGTAAATTTTATGGGATTCTTTTAGAGTATGGAGCAAAAGAAAAAAATAGAGTTAATTATAACTCATTTTATATACAATCAGAAAGTTTTTTTCGGGTTAGTATTCACAATACAATAGAAGAGAAGGAAATACCTGAAGAAGAAATCAAACGGAGTATTATAGAAAAAATGAAAGAACAAGGAAATATATACCGTGATATTTCTATAAAAAAATACTATCCAGATAAAATAGTATTAGAATATCCAACATATTAAATTATTCATGCACAAACGAACATACTTTTTTCCAATCTCACTTCTTGTATTAATATTCATTAAGTATTATGCGCAAGCAGAAACGGATTCTCTTGCAAACAAAAATCAGGATTCTCTTGCAATGTCTATTATGGTACAAAAAATGCAAATAGAAAACCAAAAACTATACCAAGAAAATGATTCTCTTAAAAAACAAAACAAAGAGATAGATATTCTCAAAAAAGAAGTCATCACTTTAAAGGATAAACGCACTAAATTTAGAATTATACAAGGTTTTAGTGGATCTACTATCATTACAAATGATTATACATTACAAGTGAGAGAAAAAAACGAACTTGATAACAACGGTAATAAGCAATATGAGTATATTATAACAAATAAAAATAAAACAAATATAGAAGTAGCATTTCCTATAGCAGTGGGAATAATGGTTTTTGATTGGAAAAAACAAGACCTAAAACAAACTTTCAGCTCAGGATTATTAATAGGAACAGGGACTACCAGTTTTCTAAAAGATTTTTTTCTGGGGGTAACGCAAAAATTAGATGTGGTACAGATAGGATTCGGACTTAATATAAAGCAGGTACCTACTTTGAGACATAATTTAAAAGAAGGAGATGTAGTGCAACAAGGTCTTAATATTCCTACGGAGGATGTTTTTAAATTTGGATTTTTTTTCTCCATAGGAATAGACGGCGAAGCATTTTCAAAACTCTATAATTATATAAAATAAAGGTAACTATTACATTATAAGGTATGAATTTTATGAATACAATCCCGAAGAGATGGAATTATTATAAAAAACAATACGAACAACCACAACTCAGTACCGAGCTAAATAGTTACCAACAAACACATAAACATATAAAAAAATGAATAATATAGTATTAAATGGAGAGAATCTTTCTTTAGAAAAAGTTATAAAAATTGCTATTGCAGAAGAACGGGTATCTATAGACACTAGTAGATTACAAAAAAGCAAAGATTATATATATCAGAAAGTAAAAGAGAAAAAAATTATATATGGTATTACTACAGGTTTTGGTTCTAACGTAGATAAATCAATAAGCATAGAAGAATCACAATTATTACAGATACCACTCCTTCGTTCTCACGCATGTGGGGTTGGAAAAAACTTTTCTACAGAAATAGTTCGAGCAATAATGGTAATCCGCCTCAATACTTTACTTAAAGGATACTCGGGAGTGCAAGAATCTACGGTGAGACAATTAGAATTTTTTTTAAACGAAAAAATACATCCTCTCATACCTGAACAAGGATCCGTAGGTGCAAGTGGGGATCTTTGTCCACTTTCTCACATGGGGCTAGCCCTTATTGGAGAAGGAGAAGTAGAATATAAAGGAACTCCCTATAAAACCCAAGACCTCATCAACGCAAATACAATTCCACGATTTGTTCCCATTGTTTTAGGATATAAAGAAGCATTAGCATTAAATAATGGAACTACGGTAATAGCAGCTGTAGGTGTTATTGCATTGTATAAAGCATTAAGAATACTCAAAAATGCTACTTTTTCTTCAGCGTTTGTATTTGAAGGGTTATGTGCAAGAAAAGACGCATTTGCTTATGCAAAAATCCATGAAATAAGAAATCATAAAGGACAAACCGAAATTGCTCGTTGGCTTACTCATCTTTTAAAAGAATCTGAATACATAAATATCTCCCAAAAAGAAATTCTGCAGCACCTCGTAGATAATGAAAAAATCCCAAGTCCTTTACTAAAAGAACTATCAGAGATTAGTAGAAAAGAAAAAGATACTCAAGAACAAATTCCCCAGCATATTTTAGATGCTATAAAAGTATATGGAAGTAATGAAGTATCTATTCTCTTACATTTTGCAAAAAGAAAATGGAAACCACAAGATGCCTATTCTATCAGATGCATCCCTCAAGTTTTAGGTGCGAGTAAAACAGCCATAGACCACGCACTTTTTCTATTAGAAAACGAATTAAATGCAGCGGTAGATAATCCTCTTATTTTTGCAGAAGACAATAGAGTTATTTCAGGCGGTAATTTTCACGGGCAACCCATTGCATTGGTAATGGATTATGTAAAACTTGCTCTTGCAGAAATAGGAAATATTATGGAAAGACAAATAAACAAAATGGTGGACTCCCATACCAATGATTTTCTGCCCCGATTCCTTACTTCTGCTACGGGAGTAAATAATGGAGTGATGATTCTGCAATATGTAGCCGCTTCTTTAGTGTCAGAAAATAAAGTTTTGGTGCATCCTGCTTCTGCGGACTCTATACCTACTTGTGAAAATACAGAAGACCACGTAAGTATGGGAACTATTGCCGCTAGACAGGCATTAGAAATAGCACACAATATAGAAAAAATAATTGCTATCAATTTTATCGTCGGTTTTTATGCTCTTACCATTAGAAGAGAGCAATTTGCGGAGGTAAAACTTCAAAGAAACAATGCTATCGCTACTAATAAACTCTATGATCTTCTCAAAACCATAAATCCTCCTTTTCAAGAACCATCTTTTTGGAAAACAGATAGATTTTTTTCTCCCGAAATAAAACAAATAATAGAAAATATGGATACTATTGAAAAATTGGCAGATGAAATGTTGCCTCTTATGAATTAAAATTTATTTTGTATTGTTAAGCAAATATAGAAAGTTTATTACCATACTTCTCTACTGTAAAAGTTTCTACTTTTGATCCCTTATGTTTTTCTTTTGGAATTAATTTAGAATAATTTTTCTAATAATCAGTGCAAAATCCTTTGATATTCATTGTTTTGAGAATGTCCTATAATTTTCTATATTGGGAACAGAAAAAAACTTTTCCAAAGTTAAATGGAACACGTTTTTGTGTGAAAGAAAGTTTTTATAAAAGAGCTTTATTTATAAAATATTCTATTTTTTGTTTGAGAATAGGCATACCACTTATATTTTTCCCCTCCGCTGTAGAAAAAAAAGCTTGCCCTCCTCCGTTTCCATCTATGACAGAAGCAAATTCTTTCACCATTGCATTCGCATTCAGCTTATATTTTTGCATTACATCATCAGAAAAAAGAATACTCATATAAGGTTTTTGCTCTATATTTGCAAAGAGAATGAGTATAAGCGATGGTATTTCTTGCTTCATTTGAAAAGAAAGATTTTTCAGAGATTCTCTATCAGATATAGATATGGTTTCTATAATTACAGAAGTATTATGAAGCAGTTTTATGTTCTTTTTCAGAGATATTTTGAGAACCGCAATATCTTGCTGTTTGTAATGTTCTACTTGTTTTTGCAAAGTATTTTTCTCTTGTATTATTTCGGTTATTGTTTTTACCATATCTTTGGGATTTTGCAAAAGTGCTTGTAAATTTTGCAGTACCGATTCTTGTTCTTCTATTCTATTGATAGAGTTTTGAGCGGTTGTGGCTTCTATTCTTCTTACTCCTGCGGCAACGGAACTTTCATATCTTATTTTAAAAAGACCAATTTGTCCCGTATTTTTTACATGAGTTCCACCACAAAGTTCCACAGAAAACTTTGCATCAAAAGTTATTACTCGCACGTTATCTCCGTACTTTTCTCCAAAGAGTGCCATTGCCCCCATCTCTTTTGCTTTTTGAATCGGTATATTTCTTTTTTCATCTAAAGGAATATTTTCTCTTATTTTTTCATTTACCAGTCGCTCTACATTTTTTATATCCTCTGCTGTGAGTTTTGAAAAATGTGAAAAATCAAATCTGAGAATATGTTCATCTACCAAAGACCCTTTTTGTTGTACGTGCTGTCCAATAAGTTTTCGAAGGGCAGCATGCAAAAGATGTGTCGCAGTATGATTATTTTCTGTGAGCATTCTTTTGTTTTTATCCACTCGGCAGGTAATGGGTTCGCTAATGTTTTCGGGTATTTCATCGGTATAATGAATGATAAGTTCGTTTTCTTTTTTGGTATTGAAAACGGGTATATTTTTTTTGGAAGTTATGAGTGATCCAGTATCTCCCATTTGTCCACCACTTTCGGCATAAAATGGGGTTTTATCCAAAACTATTTGAAAATATTTTTTATTTTTTTCTTGAACTTCTCTGTATTGGATAATATGAGAAACCGTTTCTAAGGTATCATACCCTACAAATACAGACAGTTCTATATTATCTTTTACTATATTCCAATCAGAAGTATTCATTTTAGATGCTTTTTTAGACCTTTCTTTTTGAATTTGCATTTGGGTTTTAAATCCTTCTTCATCCACAGATAGATTATTTTCTCTTGCGATAAGGCAAGTAAGATCAAATGGAAATCCGTATGTATCGTAGAGCTCAAAAGCAACTTCACCTGAAATAATGTGCATTTGTTCTTTCACAATATCTATTTTTTTTAATCCTTTATGGAGAGTTCTTAAAAAAGAATTTTCCTCTTCTGCAATAACCTTCATCACAAAGTCCTGTTGGGCTTTTAGTTCGGGAAAAACTTCTTCAAATTGGATTGCGAGCAAAGGAACAAGAGTGTGCAGAAACGGTTCGTGAAATTCTAAAAAAGTGTAGCCGTATCGGACTGCTCTTCGCAGGATTCTTCTGACAACATATCCAGCTTTGTTGTTTGAAGGAATTTGCCCATCAGCTATTGTAAAAGAAATAGCCCTTATATGGTCACTGATAACTCTTATAGCTATGTCTTTTTGGGTATTTTTTCCGTAGAGGATGCACGCTTTTTGGGCAATATGTTGTATCATCCCTTGAAAAATATCTGTATCGTAATTGGATTGTTGCGATTGAATTGCCATAACTAAACGCTCTAATCCCATTCCTGTGTCTACGTGTTTTTCGGGGAGAGGTAAGAGAAGTCCTTGAGAGTTTCTATTATATTGTATAAAGACAAGATTCCATATCTCTACTACTAATGGGTTTCCCGTATTTACTAAGCTTTCTCCCGATATGTTTTTTCTATCGTTTTCTGACCTGAGGTCTATATGTATTTCGGAGCAGGGTCCGCAGGGTCCTGTTTCACCCATTTCCCAAAAATTATCTTTTTTAGAACCGAATAATATTCTTTCGGCTGGGAGGTATTTTTTCCAGAGAGTATATGCTTCTGTATCTTGTTCCAATTTTTCAGCAATATCCCCTCCGAATACTGTGGCGTAGAGTCGTTCTTTTGGTAGTTTATAAACTTCTGTGAGTAGTTCCCATCCCCATTGGATTGCTTCTTCTTTGAAATAATCTCCGAAAGACCAATTTCCCAACATTTCAAACATAGTATGGTGATATGTATCCAGTCCTACTTCTTCTAAATCATTATGTTTCCCCGAAACTCTCAAGCATTTTTGAGTATCTACCATTCGTTTTGCTATGGGTATTTTATTTCCCAAAAAATAATCTTTAAATTGGTTCATACCCGCATTTGTAAACATAAGGGTTGGGTCATTATGAATAACAATGGGGGCCGAAGGGACTATTTTATGCCCTTTTTTTTCAAAAAAATGGAGAAATTTATTTCTAATATCTGATGCTTTCATATAATTAATAGATTAATTTTCATGTGAAATATCTTCGTAAAAGCATTTTCTGCACCTTGCTTGGTATGCGTCTGTTGCTCCCAACATTATTTTTTCTTTTTTAGCAACAAATCTGAAAGAATATGAAGCTACCTCTCCGCATTTCATACATATTGCTTGAATTTTCGTTACGTATTCTGAAATAGACATAAGGATGGGCATTTGCCCGAAAGGGTTACCTAAAAAATCCATATCTAATCCCGCTACTATGACTCTTTTCTGAGAATTTGCCAGATCAGAACAAACTGAGACTATTTCTTTATCAAAAAATTGTGCTTCGTCTATACCTACTACTTGACATTCTTCTGATAATGGTATAATTTCAGATGCTTTTTTTACACTAATAGATTCTATTTTTCTATTATTGTGGGAAACAATAAAATGTTCGTCGTAACGAATATCTATTTCGGGTTTAAATATTTTTACTGTTTGCCCTGCTATAATAGATCTGTTTAATCTTCTTATGAGTTCTTCAGTTTTTCCGGAAAACATAGGACCGCATACGATTTCTATCCATCCACTATAGTGGTGTGCATGTTTTTTTTCATGCCCCATATCTTTTAGTTTGGTTTCTAAAAACATTTTTTAACTGATAGAAGTTTTTTATGAGTAATAAAAATAAGAAAGTATTTCTACTATTGGTGGTTTCTATTAAGAGATTTTAGCACCTTCAATCCCTGCTTTTGCATACTCTTCCGCGTCTAATTTTGTTTTTATAGACTTAAAAGCATCTATAGTTATTTTTACATCTTCTACTGTGTGTGCTGCTGTAGGTATGATACGAAGCATTATAACATCCTTTGGAACTACAGGATATATAATTCCTGAGCAAAATATTTTATATTGTAATCGTAAATCTTTAATAAGATTTGCTGCTTCTAATACGCCACCTTTTAAAAGAACTGGTGTTACTGGAGATTGCGTGGTACCTATGTGAAATCCATTTTTTTTGAAACCATCTTGAATGAGATGCACTATATCCCATAGTTTTTTACGCAGTTCGGGATTTGTTTTTACGAGTTCTAAACGCTTCATTCCTCCTATGACAAAAGCCATTGGAAGAGATTTAGCAAATATTTGAGAACGGGTATTATATTTTAAATAGGTAATAACATCTTTTTCTCCTGCTATAAAAGCACCTATACTTGCCATAGATTTTGCAAAAGTAGCAAAATAGAGATCTATTCCTTCTTGGACGTTTTGTTCTTCTCCTACTCCCGCTCCTGTTTTTCCCATTGTTCCAAATCCATGTGCATCATCTACTAAAAGTCGAAAAGAATAAGATTGTTTTAAGGCAACAATTTCTTTTAATTTTCCTTGATTCCCACTCATTCCAAATACTCCTTCGGTTATGACTAAAACTCCTCCGTTTTGCTCGGATGCTATTTTTGTTGCATTTTTTAAAAGATGTTCTAATTTCTCTATATTATTGTGTGGATATGCAAATCTTTTTCCCATAAAAAGTCGAACCCCGTCTATAATACATGCATGGCTTTCTGCATCATATACAATAACATCATGTCTTGATGCTATTGCATCTATAATAGACATTATGCCTTGATAACCATAATTAAGAAGCATAGATGCTTCTTTTTTTACAAAATCGGATAGTTTTTTTTCAAATTCTTCATGATGCACTGTATTTCCTGTAAGCATTCTTGCTCCCATAGGATATGCTAATCCCCACTGTTTAGAAGCTTCTTCGTCTATTTTTCTAACTTCAGGATGATTTGCTAAACCCAAATAGTTATTCAAACTCCAGTTTATCATCTGATGCCCTTGAAATAGCATATGAGGAGAGATAGAACCTTCTAATTTGGGAAACATATAAAAATTATTGTCAAATGAGGCTTGTGAACCTAAGTGCCCTTTATTTTTTTGTACCTTATCAAAGATATCCATTAAATTGTATTAAGTATATTGTTTTGTATGATAATTTTAAATATATTTATTTTTCTTTTCATCATTTTCTTTTAATACCCTTCTCAAAATCTTTCCTACATTACTTTTAGGTAATTCTTTTGTGAATTCTATATGTTTAGGAACTTTATACCCTGTTATATTTTTGTGACAAAATGCTATAATTTCTTGTTCAGTAAGAGAATCATCTTTTTTTACTATAAATGCTTTAGGAACTTCAGAAGAATGTAAATCGGGAACACCGATTACGCCCACCTCTAAAACTTTAGGATGGAGTGAAATAGCCGCTTCTATTTCGTTAGGATATACATTAAAGCCTGAAACTAATATCATTTCTTTTTTGCGATCTATAATTTTAAAAAAACCATCTGTTTCCATAAAACCAATATCGCCTGTTTTGAAGTACCCACGAATAAAAACTTTATCTGTTTCTTCAGGTCTTTGCCAATAACCTTTCATAACTTGAGGTCCTTTCACACATATTTCCCCCGGTTCCCCTTGTTTTACTTCTTCTCCGGCATCATTCAATAGTATTACTTCTGTACTTGGCACAGGAATTCCAATATACCCTGGTTTATCTGTTCCATTAAAAGGGTTTGCAGTAGCTACGGGAGAAGTTTCTGTCAATCCATATCCTTCTATTAAAGATGTATTAGTAAGTTTTTTCCATCTTTCAATAGTTGGTATTTGAACTGCCATTCCTCCGCCGAGTGCTATTTTAACTTTTGAAAAATCTAATTTTAAAAAATTTGGTTGATTCATAAGCCCGTTAAATAAAGTATTAACACCTGTTATAACTGAAAAAGGGTATTTTTTTAATTCTTTTAAAAAATTGGGCATATCTCTAGGATTCGTAATCAAGATATTTTTGGCTCCTATTTTACACATACACAAACAGTTACAGGTAAGAGCAAATATATGATAGAGAGGGAGAGCGGTAATAACTACTTCTTTTCCGTTTTCTAAATTACTAATTGCCATCCAAGCCGAAACTTGTTCTAAATTAGCTATAATATTTCTATGTGTAAGCATAGCACCTTTAGAAACTCCTGTAGTTCCTCCTGTATATTGTAAATATGCTAAGTCATCTCCTTTTATAGATATATTTGTAAAGGAACTCTCATATTTTTTGTTGATAGTATTTTCAAATTTTATAATACCAGGTATGTTATAGTTCGGTACCATTTTTTTTACTTTCTTCACTACAAAATTTACAATATGCTTTTTAAAACCCCCGAGCATATCACCTATTTCTGTTACAATAATGTTTTTAATTTTTGTGTTTTCTTTTATTTGTTGAAGATTGGCACAAAAATTTTCTAATATAATGATAGTTTCTGCTCCGGAATCATTGAGTTGGTGTTGCATCTCTCTTGGTGTATAGAGAGGATTATTATTTACTACTACTAATCCTGCACGCAAAGCTCCAAACATAACTATTGGATACTGAAGGAGATTTGGCATTTGAATAGCAACTCTTTCTCCTTTTTTGAGATGGAGTTCATTTTGTAAAAATGAGGCGAATCTCAAACTATAGGTATCTAAATCTTTGTAAGTTATTTCTTTTCCCATATTTACAAATGATGGAAGGTTTGAATATTTCTGAAAACATTCTTTCATAAGATCGGGGATAGAATGAAAAGCATCTGCATTTATTTCAACCGGAACTCCTGTGGGATAATTCTTTAGCCATGTGTATTTATTATTATTCATATATGTATTGGTTAATGTAATAATGTATTGATTAATATAATAATGAAATTTAAACAATTTGTGTATTTAAATTCTATCTCAATGTATGTTTTTATTCTTGTTTACAAGTAGTAAATAACATCAACTAAACAAACTATATTATATTTGAAAGCATTATATGAACTCTTAAACAAGGGTTACAAAAATTGTATACTGATTTGATGTGTAATGAGTATTTTTTTTATGATACTATTTTTGCTCATTTTCACATTTTATGAGATGTAATTTCAGGTTTATAGTGTTTTGTTAGAGAATATAGAACACAAAATTCTTTTTTTATGCAAGTAATTCTTTCACTTTTAAGGCGGCGTCTTTTAAAGCAATAGCAGAAAATACTTTTAGTCCTGATTCTTGAATAATTTTACTCCCTTCTTCTGCATTAGTTCCTTGGAGGCGTACAATGACAGGGATTTTTACGTTGCCAATACTTTTATATGCTTCTACTACTCCATTTGCTACTCTATCGCAGCGGACTATGCCTCCAAATATATTTATGAGAATAGCTTTTACTTTTGGGTCTTTCAGGATAATTCTGAAACCGGCTTCTACTGTTTTAGCATTTGCGCCTCCACCTACGTCTAAAAAATTAGCAGGTTGTCCGCCCGATAATTTAATTATGTCCATAGTAGCCATTGCTAATCCTGCTCCATTTACCATGCATCCTACATTTCCATCTAATTTTACATAATTCAGTCCAGATTTCCCTGCTTCTACTTCGGAAGGGTCTTCTTCTGTTTCATCTCTCAAACTTGCTAAATCAGGATGACGAAATAAAGCGTTATCATCTATAGTTACTTTTGAATCTACAGCTATAATTTTGTTATCTGATGTTTTTAAAACAGGATTTATTTCAAATAAAGAAGCATCTATGGATATATAAGCATTGTATAAGGCGTTCAAAAATTGTATCATTTCTTTGAAAGCATTTCCTTCTAATCCCAATTTGAAAGCAATTTTTCGGGCTTGAAAAGATGTTAGACCTAATCCTGGATCTATCCATTCTTTTATTATTTTATTGGGGGTTTTATGCGCTACTTCTTCAATATTAATGCCTCCTTCGGTAGATGCCATGATGACATTTTTTCCTTTATCTCTATCTAATAAGATGCCTACGTAGTATTCTTTTGGATTGAATTCTCCTTCGTAATAAACATTTTCGGATATGAGTATTTTATTTACTTTTTTCCCTACTGGTCCTGTTTGTAAAGTTACAAGCGTACCTCCTAATATTTTTTTTGCTGCTTCTTTTACTTCTTCTATGGACTTTACTAATACGACACCTTTAGATCCTGTTTCTTTAATAGTTCCTTTTCCTCTTCCGCCCGCATGTATCTGTGCTTTTATTACATACAAATTTGTTTTTGTAAGATCTTGTAGTTTTTTTGCTGCTTCAACGGCTTCTTCAGGGGTATTGGCTACAAATTCTTGTCCTACTGTTACTCCATACTTTTTGAGTATGGTTTTTCCTTGGTATTCATGTAAATTCATACGTATATTTTTTATACAAACATGAGAAAATAAGTGTATTATATTTTCCCATAACTTGTAGTTTTATAATATCTACAAGTCATGAAAAGATATTTTTAAATACAATATTATTATTTAATTTCTAATAATTCTACATCAAATTTAAGAATAGCATTAGGAGGAATAACTCCACCCGCCCCTCTTGAACCGTATCCTAATCCCGATGGAATATAAAGAGTTGCTTTTGCTCCTTTATTCAAAAGAGCGATTCCTTCGTCCCATCCAGTTATAACTTGTTGTGCTCCTAATATAAATTCGAATGGTTCATTTCTATCATACGAAGCATCAAATTTTGTACCGTCTAATAAATATCCTGAATAATGTACTAATACTCTTTTTCCTGCTGATGCTTTTTCCCCTGTTCCTTCTTTTGTAATTACATAACGCAGCTGTGATGGAGTAGTTTGTGCTGTAATATTTTGTTGTTTTAAATATTCATCTATAGTAACTCCGTCTTTTATATTCATTTCTTGTGCCATTTCTTGTTCTTTTTTTCTTTGCTGTTGATAAAATGCTTCTTGTTTTTGTTGAAATTCTTCTCTGGATAGTATGTTTTCTACTCCTACATAGAACTTAATAAAATCTGTTTTTACGACAGAGTCCGGAAGGGGGGATTGAATTGTTTTTTCGTAAAAGTCTTCTGCTGTAAGAGAGAAAGAAACGCTATCTCCTTTTTTCAAAAGAGAAAAAACATCATATAATTTTCCTAAATTCTTTTGCATAGTAGTATCACATTGTATGCCCATAGGGATACCATTTTTAGATGTGTTAAAAAGTTCTTTATTATTTTTCTCTATAACCCATTTTATATTGAGAGACATTATTTGATTAGTATTTGCTACTGAATCGGTAGGTGCTCCTTTTTTTATATAAGATACTTTAACTCCCGAGCTTGTGGTGAATTCATTACTTGCACAACTATACATTATACTTATAGCTCCTATCATCCCTACTATTTTAATACGACTTACCATGTAATTTTTAATTTGTTTGATAATAATTAAGTGTTATGTGTTTGATTTATAAAAAAGAAAGTGGTGAGAAAGATTTTATGGACTTATTACTATTTCACCACTTTGAGAATGCAAAAATTAGTGTAATTTAAAAGTAATAGGGAGTATCATCCGAACTTTTACTGGT
>JASGCU010000007.1:0-6908 GCA_030053935.1 Chitinophagaceae bacterium | reverse complement strand
CTGGTACTTTTTCAATGTGGTAATGATAGAAAACACAAAAGATATACAAAAATTATCGTAATTTAAAAGTAATAGGGAGTATCATACGGATTTTTGTTGGTTTTCCCCTTTGTTCCCCGGGAGTCCATTTAGTAGGTTGATTTTTAATAATTCTTACTGCTTCTTCGTCACATCCTGCACCTATTCCTTTTACTACTTCCACTTCCGTGAGAGAACCCTGTTCATCAACTACAAATTGAACGAATACTTTTCCTTCAATAGTCATTCTTTTTGCTTCCTTAGGGTAGGTAAGATTCTTTTCTATAAAAGCGTAAAAAGCTTGCATTCATCCTTTAGGAGTGGGTTCAATTCCAAATTCGCACATTGTTCCTTCTTCTTCTACAGGTTTTTCAAAAATTTGTTCTTCTACGACAGTTTCTGTAGCTACTTCTACGTCTATTTCAGGAGCTTTTTCTTCTACTTCTACCTCGTCGGGTACTTCTACAATTTCTGGTTGTTTTATTACAGATGGCGGTGGTTGTTGAGTTGCTTGAACCTCCAAGTTTTCTTCAAAAATTGTTTCCGCAGCTCCTAAATTTATAAGATTTCCATCATCATAAGATTTCCATTCAAATGCTATACAGCAAATAAGTAAACTTACGACTATGCCTAAGTTTAAAAACACACCTGATTTTGCTTCTAAATAATCTACTCGTGGTTTTTTTTTTGCTTCCATATATATAGGATAGTTTAAAATTAAAAACTATATAACAAATACAATTTACTATATTGAGATTTCCTTTTCTTTTTTATGAAAAGATGTTTTTTATCTTTTTTCAATGATATCTGTTTTTATTTTTTTTTGAAAGTATAATCGTTTTTATTACTTATTTAATGGTATTTTCTTAATCATATTTTCGTTTTATAAACCATTTGTCATTTATAGTAGCTCCAAAATAGATTTGAAAATATGTTTCTTTGATAAGCATACCTTCGTTTTTTCCTCTTTCTCCTATTTTGAAAGAAAGGTCTATACTGGAAAAAATACTCACGGGAAAAGAAAAACCAAAATGTGATGCCCATTCATATACATTTTGATTTCCTACAAGATAAGGCATTTTTTGAAAACTAAATCCTGCTCTATAACGTATTCTTGCTAGATAGAACTCGGAGTTATACTTAGGAATATATTCTCCTCCAATATTCCATTGTATATTTTTTTGAAAGGTAGTATTTTTTAATACATCGGAGAGAGGATTTGTCCATTCTACAACACTCATTTCTGTTCCTATGGTGTAATGATTTTGTTTTATAAAAGAAATTCCTCCTCCTACTTTTATCGGAAGTTTTATTATTGAATGGGTTGTTCCTTGTAAGGTATCTAAAGGATAGGCGGTTGTATTTACATCTATTCTTTGGGTAGAGATGGTGGTGTTTTTATTTATATAAGAAAAGACATCTGCTATTATTCCATAATTTATAGAATATGTTTCTGATAATTTTTGTTCGTAAGCAAATCCTAATCCACCTTCTACTCCTCGGTATAGATTTTTTATAAAATAGGATATGGAGTAATCGTTTCCAAAATTATAAGATGGTAAACTAGTATTGATAGATTCATCTACAGAGCCAAATACATAAGAAACTCTCAACCCGATTGAAAAATCTTTAAAGAGTTTTATCCCGTTAGAAAAATATAAATGTGAAAGCGATCCTTTTCCATTTATATTATAACGAAAAGAAGCTGTATTCTCGGGCAGAGATGATGTTATATTATAATATATACTATTAAGGGGAGCAATTCCCACATGTATGCTCCATTTAGTAGTAATAATGGGAAAGACAAAAGAAACATACCTCAGATTTCCACCAAAATTTTCCGCATTGTTGGTATCTTTTTGTATATATTTATAATCTCCGATAAAGGCAGTTTGAAAAGTAGTAAGATTATTTTTTATGAGAAGAGCAGGATTTAAGGAATTTATATGAAAATAAGAATAAGCACTTATACCAATTTCACCCATAGATATGTTGTGAGCAAAAGTCCTTGGTATATTATCCTCAGCATAGAGAGTATAGGAAGAGAGGGACTCCTGTGCGTTTGATGAATTATTTTTGATAAAGAAAAGGAGTAATATAAAAATAAAAAAATGATGTTTGTTTGTCATTCTATATATATGTGTTATTTTGAGGCTTGGTGTTTGAGAAAGAAATATGTTTTGTGAAGTAGTATTATCTATAGTATATGTATTTCATAAAAATAGAATTTATTATGAGAAAATAAAAGAAACTGATTTTATTTGATAGAATATTTCTATTATAATAGATAAAATTTAATTTACTGAGTAGAATTTCAAAAAGATTGTTTTAACACTTTAATTTATAAAAAAATGTTTTTTGAATTACAACATACCGATAAAAAAACAAGTGCGAGGGTTGGGAGAATACAAACGGACCATGGAATCATAGAAACCCCGATTTTTATGCCCGTAGGAACTGCAGGAACGGTGAAAGCAGTGCATCAAAAAGAATTAGAATCGGAAATAAATGCTTCTATAATCTTAGGGAATACTTATCATCTCTCTTTACGACCTGGATTAGAGGTTCTTAAAAATGCAGGGGGACTACATAAATTTAATGGATGGAACAGATCCATACTCAGTGATAGTGGTGGTTACCAAGTATATTCCCTTGCTCATAAAAGAAAAATAAAAGAAGACGGTGTGATGTTTCAATCCCATATTGATGGTTCCAATTGTTTTTTTTCACCCGAAAATGTTATAAAAGCAGAGCGAATTATAGGTGCAGATATTATTATGGCTTTTGACGAATGTCCTCCTTACCCTGCGGAATATACTTATGCCCAAAAATCTATGGAACTCACCCATCGTTGGTTGGATCGGTGCGTAGATACTTTTGAAAACACCGAAAAAGAATACAATTATCAACAATTTCTCTTTCCTATAGTGCAGGGCAGTATTTATGAGGACTTACGCAAACAATCAGCCGAGTATATAAGTAATAAACATTCCGTAGGTAATGCTATAGGCGGTCTTTCTGTAGGAGAACCTGCATATCAAATGTATAAAATAATCCAATTAGTATGTAATATTCTGCCTCAAAATTCATCCCGATACCTTATGGGAGTAGGGACCCCTCAAAATATTTTAGAAGCCATATCCCTTGGAGTAGATATGTTTGATTGTGTGATGCCTACTCGAAATGGTAGAAATGGAATGCTTTTTACCCAAAATGGAACTATTAATATAAAAAATGAAAAATGGAAACACGATTTTTCCCCTATAGATACAGAAATAAACTCTCCCGTGAGTAGTTTTTATTCCAAAGCATATCTACGGCATCTTATCATTGCCAAAGAGATTTTAGGGTATCAAATTGCTTCCATTCATAATCTTTCTTTTTACCTTTGGCTTGTAAAAACCGCTCGTATTCAGATACTTAACGGAACTTTTTTAGATTGGAAAAATGCGATGCTTCCCCTTCTTTCTAAAAGAATATAAATATTCCCCCTTCCCAAATCTCTTTTTTTAATTTTTTATAAAAAAGAAAAACATTTTTAAACGTGCGTATCGAGACCGTTGCGAGTTAAAAATGTAAAACACGAATATTTTATTTCATCAATACGATGGTCTTGAAGTTCATTTTAGTTTTTCCCCTTAGGCAAACATTATATTCAAAAAGTGTATGTAATACATAAAAGGTCAAGGTATGAAATTGTATTATATGTTTGCCTAAAGTAAGTAAGTAAAAAAAAAGAGTCACTTTTTACAGACGCTGCTCTCTTTTAGTATTGTATCTCATCAGTTATTTCTTATCTTGTAATTATTAATCTTGGTAAAGTGGTCCTATATTCTGTCCCATTTTTATATCTCCAATGAAAGGTCAACTGAAAGGTATCTACGCTATACGGAGGGGCCTCAAGAGAAAAAGACATCTTTGTATCTAATAAATTCAATGGTATACTATCTCCCATATTAAAATATGATACTCTTAGATCGGAGTACCAATTCCATACTCCAGCTATACCCGTTGTATGATATTCTCGCAAAGCTATTCCCGCACTTTCTAAAGATACATTTACTATATCATCCATATAATAGGGACTGGCAGTATGGGATTCACTATACTTTCTATCAGAAGTAATATGTATATACTCTAAGGTATCTGCTACTGCTATTCCCACAAACTGACTTATTCCTAATTTATTAGTGGTATCCTTATGGTATTTTCTGAGAGCATCAAATTCTGCTATCCGATTGTCAAAAGAAACCACATATTCTTTACGCTTAAGTTCTCCTGAAGGAGTGAAAGCATCTAAAAAAGAATGAGGATTACAATTTCCACATAAATTAAACCTAAATACAAGTCTGTAACGTACTACAGTATAAAAAAGAGAATTTGGTCTTACCCCACCAAATCCTTTATCTGCAGAAAGAGAAGTTATGCCTTCAATATCATAATTCAGCGAAGGTCTCGCATAAATATACTGGGCTATAAATGCTTTATCTGTAAGTAGTTGTCTTGGTCCCACAATAGGACGTTCAAAAATATTACTACAACCACAGTATATACTTAGTATGCTTATCCATATGGACACAAAGGCAACTTTTATTTGTATTCTTTTCATTGTTTTTTATTACTTGCGGGTATATTGAAAAATTTTTTTACCATTTCTTTTATTTCATACTCAAGCACTTCGGGAATTATAAATTTATTTTCAGGATATTGTTTTATATCATAAAATAAAACTTTTTTTTTTGACTTATCAAGTATAGATACCGTCAAACGCATACAGGATTTTTTGGGAGGAAAAATAAATATTAATCCCGGAAATGCCCCTAAAGTAAGAACATTCAAAGGAAATGAAATTATCTGCACGGGAATAGCAATCAAATTATAATTTTTTATATCTGTTTTATATTCTTTTTCTGTTTTATCCAAATAGATGTTTCCCGTAGTTAAAAGAAAATACTTTTGTGGGTATCTATTCAAAATAGATAATAGAGTATCGTCAATAGTGTTTTCTTTCCGCCTTATGAGTTGTCTCATACTTTCATTTATTTTTTTGATATCCTGTATGGATAGTTCTTCTGTTTGAAAATTATGTTTGTTCAACCCTACCTCTATCCCTTTCAACATAGAATATTGCATTTTTTCTCTGTATGTTTTTTTCGATGTGTGTGATACATCAGGAAAAGGTAACTTTATCAGTATTGGTTTAAGAGTATCTTCTTTTGATTTATTTAAAGACCTTACCACATTCTCTTGTAATAATTTTCGGGCTTGTACTTCGTTTAAAGAATCATATACGCTCAGGTGAGGATAAAAAATAAGAATGCTATCTTTGTATAGATGATGAGAATTATTTCCCAAAAACGTCAATTGTTTATCGGTTTTTAGATACTGTAATTGAAAAGGATTCCTTTCTTGATAAGATTCTTTTAAATAAGTATTACGTATTCTGGTTCTGTATTTGCGAGGAATAAACTCATATTGAATACACCCATTCAAAAAAAGAAAAGCACAAAAAAAGAGAGTGACCAAAAAGTTACTTTTGATCCCCTTGTAGTTTTGTAACTGCTTGATTGCCAATAAGTTTAAAATTAAATACTTGGAATAAAAGGATTTTTCGGTCACTCTCATATTTCTATTTTTTACTGGGTTACTGAGAACAATTATATACTGAAACCACAAATGAAGCAGGATTACAATCTTCACAATTATTTCCTGCATACGCGTTGGCAGCACAATATGTAGTTCCTGATACGACACTCGTTGTTGCAGCAACTGCTAAGCTGACACCAGCTGCAGAAGCTAATGCTACCCCAGTGGCACCAGCAGATATAGCCCCAACAATACCTACAGCTCCTACAGCAGGAGGAATAATAATACCAACTGCCACAGTTACTACAACTGCTACAACAGTCCAAAATACTCTCCAATTCCAACTTAATCTATGGGAATCATTGCCTTCAAATGAAATCATAGTCGTCTTAATAATGGTATCAAAATTTTTTAAACCATCCTGTATATACTCAGTATTAAAGTATGCTATAGTAGTAATTTAAGAATTACACTCTTCTCATCATTAGTAAGAAAATCATCTAATAGTACTTTATTTTCAAAGTCATTTATAACGGACTTTATATTATTTCCAAGTGTGGCTATTTTTATATTTTGGATATTTTGCTCTGTTAAATTTTCTTTTGCATACTTTAAAGAAGTTTCACGAAGTAAGTTATTAAAACCTAAAACATATTTTTTTTCATTTGCTGTAAGATTTAATTTTACAAGCATTTCTTCAAAAGGTTTTGTCACTTCGTCTGCAAAGTTTAATAAATTTTCTACAGATTCACCCATCGTACGGGAAAGATTATTTGAAGTTATTTTTTTTATATTTTCTCCAAATTCTTGTTGTATTTTCAAAATATCTTTATAGGTATCTGAGGTTTTTATACGTTGGTACTCTGTCTTAAAATCTACTCCTTTGTTTTTAGAAATGTAATCTATAGCCCTGTTTTCTACATATTCTTGGTTTAATGATGTTATGTTTTTCTTTTGAATATATTCTAAACGGGTGCTATATTTCATACTTTCGTTTATTAATTTTTGATCAGATATAAATTCCGCCCCTATTAAATCCGTTTTAGAAAATACAGAATTATTTTGCTCATTTTCATTTACAGAATTTGCTACTTCATGAAAACCATCATCACACCCTTCCTCCCCAAATAGAAAGGGAGTACATACTATTATTGCTATAAATAGTATTCCTAACAATATATTTTTATTTTTTTTAACTAAATGTTTCATTTTGATATCTGTATAAAATTATTACAAAAAATTACATCAGGGTATCATAATTTTTGTACCCCAATGGGAGATCTCTCTTTCTTATTTTGCACTCG